>CAIVOW010000082.1 GCA_903907665.1 uncultured Actinomycetes bacterium
CTTACCCATTCACCTGCGCCTTCGATGTTTCTTGAGAACGTGAAGAGAGAGCATTCCAACGCCTTGAGAGAGATGCGACCCATTTCGATTCTTTCCATACAAGCGCGTGATTCCGCCAATGTAACAAGCGCCAAACTAATTGAGATGGCCCGTCTTATTACCAAAAATATGCGAAGTGGCGAATTCTATTCACGGATCTCGCAAAGTGGCTTCTGGATTGCCGTACGCGCTGACGAAGCTGCAGCAATCACTCTAAGCCAAAGAATCATGAGTCAGGGAATTTTAAGTGGAAGAGAAACGACTACAAATACAGAATCAGAGAGCCAAAATCGCTATTGGCGCACATCAGTTATCGAATGTGCGCCTTCGCAGGATTTAAACTCATGGATCAAATCAGTAGATTTAGCCCACTTCCGGGATAGTGAAAGTGTCTAAAACTATTTCATCGAGATTACGTACCTGAATTACTTCTTGGCGCAAGCGGCAAGTGCTGAAGCAATTTTCGGACTAGCCTTATCTAGGCCGGCAATATCTGCTGAACTCTTCACGTTAACGCCCTTTGCATTAAGGCAGGCAATGTATGCAGCGCCACCGACGCGAGGTGCAGTTGGCTTTTTCGCAACTTTTGAAGGTACTGGTTTAGCTGGCTTCATTGGATTAGCAGGATTAGCAGGATTAGCACCATTTGGATTGAATCCGCCAGGTCTATTCCCGCGACCAAACGTTGGGCGAAGTGAGGCGCAACTATTTAGTGCTGCTTGCTGCTGTGCAGTTAAAGTTGGTGGAGTCGCTGGAAAATTCGAAGGACGGGAACCCGTTGCACCTGTTGTACCCGATGTACCCGGTGGAACCGGTGCACCTGATGGTCGAACTGCATTGTCATCTCCCATCCCTGGTCTACCAGCACCGCCACCTGCGAATCCGCGACTCGCAAAGTTAGGTAGCGCAACTCCAGTGTCTGTTAAACATTTTTGATATTTCGCGAACGCTGCTGCTCTAGCAGGATCAGCTTGACGGCCTTCCGCTCCAGAACCGGCAATCCCAGGGCGTGCCGTTCCAATGCTCGGCTTAGTTGCGGGCTTAGTTGCGGGTTTAGTAGCTGGCTTAGCAGTCGTCTTGGTAGCTGCTTGGGCCGCGGAAGTTAAGGTCGTTGTCGAGATCACCATTGCTCCGACTGCAAGGATTGCCGACGCGACCTTGAGCGATTTGGTCAGACGAGGCTTACTAACAAAGTGAGTTTTCATAGGCAGAAGAGTAAGGCTGTAGCGAATTTACTAGGGTTCTCATCTAGGATTTTTGGCTGTGTAGTAACTGTGAATATGAAGTCTGCTGACGCATTACGCTTAGCCAATGAGTTCTGCATCCTCTTCTAATGGCGCCAATTCAGGTGCTTCTGCAAACACGGGCAGCAAAGTCCTGGCTTCCTTACCAGTTGGCGAGCGGGTAGGTATCGCTTTCTCTGGTGGGCTAGACACTTCAGTTGCAGTTGCATGGATGCGCGCCAAAGGTGCAATTCCATTTACGTATACGGCAGATCTTGGTCAGTATGACGAGCCGGATATTGCTTCAGTTCCAGATAGGGCCAAAGCCTACGGAGCGGAAGGTGCGCGTTTAGTTGATTGCAAAGAACCGTTGGTAGAAGAAGGTCTGGTTGCAATTGCGTGCGGAGCATTTCATATTCGATCCGGTGGAAAGCAATATTTCAATACCACTCCTCTTGGTCGCGCTGTAACAGGAACGCTTCTAGTCCGTGCGATGTTAAAGGATGATGTTTCTATTTGGGGCGATGGTTCTACCTATAAAGGTAATGATATTGAACGCTTTTATCGTTACGGCCTGCTTGCGAATCCAAAGTTGCGTATTTATAAGCCATGGCTTGATGCTGATTTTGTTCGCGAACTTGGTGGTCGTAAAGAAATGTCAGAGTGGCTTGTAGCAAATAAATTGCCTTATCGCGATAGCGTAGAAAAGGCGTACTCCACAGATGCAAATATTTTAGGTGCTACGCATGAAGCCAAAGACCTAGAAAATCTAGATGCATCAATTGAAATTGTGCAACCGATAATGGGTGTTAAATTCTGGGATCCATCGGTAACGATTGAAACCGAAGATGTAAAAATTGCGTTCTCGCAAGGTCGACCAGTATCCATCAACGGAAAATCGTTTGATGATGTTGTGAAATTAATGGATGAAGCTAATAAAATTGGTGGACGCCATGGCCTTGGTATGGCTGATCAAATTGAAAATAGAATTATTGAAGCAAAATCCCGTGGTATCTATGAAGCACCAGGTATGGCACTTCTCTTTATTGCATATGAGCGTTTAATTTCAGCAATTCACAATGAGGATACGATTGCTAATTATCATGCCGAAGGTCGTCGCTTAGGCCGCTTGCTCTACGAGGGTCGCTGGTTTGATCCACAGGCGCTCATGCTTCGCGAGTCTCTTCAACGTTGGGTTGCATCCGCAGTCACTGGTGAAGTTACTCTTCGCCTTCGCCGGGGAGATGATTACAGCGTCATCAACACGACTGGACCTGAACTTTCATATCATCCAGATAAGTTGTCGATGGAACGCATGGAAGATGCGGCATTTGGACCAACTGATCGAATTGGTCAGCTGACAATGCGCAATCTTGATATTGCTGACACTCGTGCAAAATTAGAGATGTATAGCCGCCAAGGACAAATTGCAAACGATGGTCCATTTAAGCTCTTGGGAGAACTCGAGTAATTCACATTTAAGTCGAGAACTAGTCCAGAACTAATCGAGGGCAAATCGACAATTAAGCGAGTATAAATCGATTGCGATTAGAACTGCTGTTGTTGCTCCATCATTCGGGCCCTATTACGTGCAGCACGACGCTTCATGGCTCGGCGCTCGTCTTCTGAGAGACCACCCCAAACGCCTGCATCTTGGCCGGATTCGATAGCCCAAGCTAGGCAAGGGTCTTTGACGATGCAGCGATTACAAACTTTTTTCGCTTCTTCAATCTGGGCAATCGCAGGCCCCGTATTTCCGATAGGGAAAAAGAGCTCTGGATCTTCGTCTCGGCAAGCCGACTGATGTCGCCAATCCATGGCCCAAGTCTCCTTAAAAAATCAACTGCTGCGGTTCGGGGGGTCGAACTGTCAGCTTGAAAAATGGCAAACTTATCGAGATAAGTCCCAGAAGCGCTCCTTGATGCAGCGCTGCATCTACTTCCTACATTTCTCGTACTTTTACCAAAAATTACGCACTTCAAGGAGAAGCGCACGGGTCATTCTCTCGCGTATCACACTGCATAACAAGGGTGAAACGTAAAAGATTCCTACTTTCTTAAAGTTTTTAGTGTGATTTATTTCTAGTTGACGACTCAACGGTCCCGCTATCAACGATGGCTTTAAATGGCCGAAAGCCGTCTTAAGAGGTAGCAAGAGGTAGCAAGAAAGAAGTGCCCTCGGCAGGAATCGAACCTGCGCACCTGCCTCCGGAGGGCAGTGCTCTATCCCCTGAGCTACGAGGGCGAAATTGTCGCCAGTAACCAACTCTATTGGAAAGTGGCAGAATTACCGACATGACCGAGAGAACCGCTACCACTCATGAAATTGCATATTTCGCTACAGGTTGTTTTTGGGGAGCCGAGCGACGCTTATGGCAGATGCCGGGTGTACTAGAGACATCAGTTGGATACATGGGTGGCACTAAGTCAGATCCCACGTATAAAGAAGTCTGCACCGGCACAACCGGTCATGCTGAAATGGTAAAAGTTATTTTCGACCCTTCCGTTATTTCTTATACGCGATTACTTCAAGAGTTTTGGGTGATGCATGATCCTACTTCGCTCAATCGTCAAGGTGGAGATGTCGGTACGCAGTATCGAAGTGCAATCTATGTAACTACGCCGGAGCAGATGATTGAAGCCGTGAATACTCGTGATACTTATGAACAAGAACTTGCAAAGAGTGATCTCGGGAAAATTTGTACAGAGATTCAAGAAGCAGAAGGACATACGTATTGGGAAGCTGAGGAATATCATCAGCGCTACCTCGAGAAGAACCCAAATGGTTATGACTGCCATTCATCCACGGGTGTGGCATTTCCTATTTTTGTATAGCCGGGTT
The DNA here is from genome assembly GCA_903907665.1 of uncultured Actinomycetes bacterium. Next base: position 4,104 of record CAIVOW010000082.1, read on the forward strand.
TAAGCGTAGCTAACGGGATCTACTTACAACTAGACCTACTTAGATCTACCTAGATTTGTGTCGGCTCTTTTTCCAAGGCGCGCCAGCAGTACCACGCAACAATTGATTGATAGCCATCAAATTTCTCGCCGATAGGGTCTAGTTTCTTTGGATCAATTTCACTTTTAAGCCCATGGATTTTCTCCCAGCCTCGGCGAACTCCAAGATCTAAAACTGGCCAGACATCTAGCCTTCCTAAGTGAAACATTAAAAACATCTCTGTTGTCCAACGTCCAATTCCCCAAATTTTTATCAGGTCCGCTGTTATTTCCTCATTACTCATACGGGGATACTTTGCAAAATTTAATTCTCCAGAAAGCGCAGCCTCAGTTAACTCAAAAATTGACTTTGCTTTTGCACCCGATGCTCCAACCGCGCGGAGCTGGTTCACCGATAATTGAGAAATTTTATCTGGCAAAATCTCCCCATCGACTAAATCCTTTAGTCGGTTAAAAATAGTCTCAGCAGCCTTAATCGCTAGCTGTTGGGAAATGATCGAATCAACCAGGGTTTCGTAATGGCCTTGTTTCGGCCGACGACGACCAATTGTGCAGAGTGGCGCCCTAGCAATAATTGGCTTAAATGCTGGATCTGCTTTAGTGATTTTCTTTGTTATAGCCAACATCTGAGCCTCGGTAGTCAGCGCCATCTCACAACCTTAATGTAATCAATACCATTATTGGAGAGTTGATAGGGTTCTCACAATGAACACGCCAACCTCTATGAGCCTTCACTCCTGGGTTATTACTCTCACTGGGCTTGTCGTCGTCTTACTTTTTGATTTTGCTTTAGCTTTCAAAAATCGTAACAAAACGACGACTTTGAGGGCAGCGACACTTTGGACACTTTTCTATGTGGGTCTTGCGATTGCTTTTGGTCTCTATCTCGCCGTATGGGCATCAGAAGGACCACGAAGTGAATTCTTCGCTGGCTGGATTACCGAGTACTCCTTATCTTTCGACAACCTCTTTGTCTTCATCTTAATTCTGGCGCGGCTCAAAGTTCCCAAGGAAAAGGAAGAGCTTGCACTGCTGATTGGAATAGTTTCATCACTCTTCCTGCGTGGAATCTTTATCGCCGGAGGTTCGGCACTCGTTAATAGGTATGCCTGGATTTTTTACTTTTTTGGATTTTTTCTTATTTATACCGCAGTACAACTCTTTCGTGAAACTGAAGCCGATGAATGGAAAGAAGGAAAGCTAATCTCCTTTTTTCGATCAAAAGGTGCATCAACATTCGTTCTTGCCCTCATTGCGATATCAACCACGAACGTACTATTTGCCTTTGATTCGATACCCGCCATCTTTGGATTAACCAAAAATCCATACATCATCGTTACGGCAAATGTATTTGCCTTGATGGGTCTGCGCCAGCTTTATTTCCTTATCGGTGGCCTCATGTCAAAGCTTGTTTATTTAACTGAAGGTTTATCGCTAATCCTTGCCTTTATTGGTGTGAAATTAGTACTTGAAGCGGCGGTAAACGGTGGTCACGAAAAGGTTGCCGGGATCCACATTCCAGAGATTTCTCTACAAGTCAGTTTAGGATTTATCATCGTTGTGCTTGCGACGACGGCATTTGTGAGTTTAGCGGCTTCAAAGCGCAGCCAAAATAAAACCGAATAGGTAACTTCACTTCAAAAGCCTAGAAAAAACTTTGTAAGCGTGAAATACTCCTAAAGTGCAACCAGTTAAAGGCCTTCCACTGACAGAACTTCAACAACGGGTTTCTGCCAAATGGCGTGGATTTCCACAAGACGTTCTACCGCTGCCAGTTGCTGAAATGGATTTTGAAATTGCTGAACCAATTCGTCAACAGCTCATGCAGATGCTTTCGCGCTCCGATACGGGTTATCTCGGTCCTATTCCAGAATTGAGCGAAAATCTTGCAACATTTATGCGAAATCGCTGGAATTGGGATGTTGATACAGCCCAAGTTTTTCCTGCAACTGATGTTGGTGTTGCAGCTATTGAAATGGCACGAATGCTCGTTAACCCAGGAGACCGCATAGTTGTTGATACTCCCGTTTATCATAATTTTAGTAATTGGATCAATGAACTTAAATGTCAGATTGTGGATGTGCCGATGGTGCGCGAAGGACTTGCTTACTCGCTAAATCTTCCGCTACTTGAAGAAGCTTATAAAAATGGTGCGAAAATTCATTTTCTATGTAATCCGCAGAACCCAACTGGTTCGGTACATACGCGCGAAGAATTGAGCACCTTAGCTGAACTCGCTAAGAAATACGGAGTTGCGATTTTCAGCGATGAAATTCACGCGCCTCTTACTTTTGCAGAGCATGAATTTATCCCGTTTTTAAATGTGAGTGAGACCGCACGTGAAGTCGGCATCACCGTTACGGCAGCAAGTAAAGCGTGGAACATTGCAGGTCTTAAGTGCGCCACAATTATTACGCAACATGAAAAGTGGGCAGCGACTGCAAACGCTATGCCACCAGCAGTTCATTGGCGCGCATCACTATTTGGTGCATTTGCTGCGGCGAAGGCTTATGAATCGGTCGACTGGTTAGATGCCTGCCTTGTCACGCTAGATCACAATCGAAAAGCGCTCGGCTCGCTCTTGAAAGAAAAATTGCCCATGGTTGGATATCGGGAGCCGGATACAAGCTATTTGGCCTGGCTTGATTTGAGCGCCCTAAATCTGGGGGAGACGCCGTCGCAAGTCCTGTTAGAGCGGGCAAAGGTAGCGCTAAATGCTGGAGCCACCTTCAGTGCTACGCATTCTCAATTTGTTCGCTTGAACTTCGCCACCAATGAGGAAATTCTGACGCAGGCAATCGAGCGGATGGCGTCAGTCATCTAGCGTCAGTCATCTAGCGTCAGTCATCTAGCGTCAGGCGCTGAAAAAGAAATGGTGCTGGCAGGTACGATTATGCAATGAGCGCATCCAAGGATTCACGGCCCCTTCAACCTGCTTCACTTGTGGTTGCCGCTGGACGACCAGATGCTAAGCCAGATGGTGAAATCAATCCACCAATCTCTTTGAACTCAACCTTTCATGCGCCAAGTGCGGCTGGAGGTGGTTATGGCCGCTACGGAAATCAAACCTGGAGTGCGTTAGAAGATGCAATCGGTGCGCTTGAGGGTGGCCGTACGCTTGTATTTGGTTCAGGCATGGCAGCAATATCAGCAGTTTTCAACATTTTGCCACGAGGTTCTGTGATCACCGCCTCAAAAAACGGCTATAGCGGAACGATGTCACTTTTAAAGAAGCTCGCGGAAGATGAACGAGTAGAAGTTCGTTACGTCAATGTTTCAGATACATCTGAAGTTCTCGAAGCTTTGGCCGGTACAAATTTACTTTGGCTTGAATCTCCAACTAATCCGGCGATGGAAGTTGCAGATCTTCCAACAATAATTGCGGCCGCAAAAATGCTCAACTGTGGAGTAGGTGTAGATAACACTTTTGCTACCGCCTTAAATCAGCAGCCTCTTGCTTTGGGCGCCGATATATCGATGAACTCGGTTACTAAATTTATTGCAGGACATAGCGACGTTCTTATGGGTTCACTTTCAACAAATGATTCCGCGCTCTACACAAGGTTGGAAGATCAACGAAAGCTCGGCGGAGCAATTGTTGGACCATTCGAGGCTTGGTTGGCACTTAGAGGAATGCGTACGCTCTCAATTCGCCTACAGCAGTCCCAAAAAAGTGCGCTCGAATTAGCTACTCGCTTAAGCAAGCACCCTAAAGTTTCGAAAGTCCGTTATCCAGGCTTACCCAATGACCCGCATCACGAAACTGCTAAGAAATTTATGAAGGGTTTTGGCGCAGTCTTGAGTTTTGAAATTAATGGCAGCGCCGCGGACGCTGATAAAGTCTGCTCTTCAACGACACTTATCACCCAGGCGACTTCCCTTGGCGGAGTTGAAACACTCTGGGAGCGACGCCATCGCTGGAGTGCCGAAAGTCCATCCATTCCGGAAAATCTAATTCGACTCTCAGTAGGAATTGAGGATGTCGAAGACTTGTGGGCCGAGATCGACTCTGCCCTCGGGTATTATTAAGCCATGCTCAAGTCCATTCGACGCCTTTTTGGATTATTCGCACTTATTGCGGTGATCTTTGGAGCGCTCAAAAGTCTTTTTGAATGGCTGGACCAAAATGAACTTGATAGCAATGAAATTTTTGAAGATGAAGAGCACGCGCTCTAATGGCCGACGATAGCTACATTCCAGGTACATGCAACATCGGGAAAGCTGAAATACGCAGGCGCAGAATTGTTATGTGGCTTGGCTGCATTTTATCGATCGTAACTCTTGCAAGTTTTCAACAGAGCCATGCATCTCGTTTTGATCGGCTAAGTATTGTTCTCCCCGCATTTGTCTTTGCAATTGGATTTGTACAGTCGCGAAAGAAATTTTGTTTAGCTTTTGGGTTTATGGGTGCTTTTAACTTCGGTAAAGTCGGGGCAATTACGAAAGTTCTCACTCCTGAACAGCGCAAGGCAGATCGCAAGACAGCCATAGGGCTTCTCGGACAGGCCGCCCTCTTAACAGCAGTAATCGCAGCCATAACAATGGCTATGCCGGTTCGCTAATTAAATTTCTTTTTAAGTATTCGGGTAAGTATTAAATGAAGCGCCACCCCAATTGCTATACCCCAAATCAAATCAACAAGAAGAACTGTCGCAGCAGTAGTTAATAAAACTATCTGATTTGGTCCCATAGTCCTTAGTAGTTCTTTCATTCTTGCAGGGCTTGCGATACGAATCGATGTACCAATTAAAACAGCTGCCAAGGTGGCGGTGGGAACATGTGAAATAACAGAGCCAAGGGAAGTAATTACAAGAATCAGAAATATCGAATGTGTAATAGCGGCAAAGCGACTACTTGCACCGGATCGCACATTGACACTTGAGCGAGCAATTGCGCCAGTAGCTGGTATTCCACCGAGCAGTGATGCGATGATCGTGGCCATACCTTGACCGAAGAGTTCGCGATTTGGCAGCGTCTTAGTAAGACCGCGATGGTGCGCCATTTGATCAACTACCCGGGCCGAAAGTAGTGATTCAATGCCAGAAAGTGCGGCAATTGAAAAGGCTGCATATATAAAAGCGAGAATTGTCATGCCTTGAAGACCAAGTGAATGCTTCTGGGTATCAATAAGTTTTGCTGGCAGATTTCCAACTTTTGCGACCTTCACTTCCCAAAGCAGCGCAGTCATAATTACAATTGCCAGAAAGCTTCCGGGTATAAAGACAGTAATTTTTAATCGCCTTAGTACATGAGGTGTGGCAAATTTTATTGCCAGCGTTGCTACAACAATCGAAATTGACTTCCAATTGAGCCCCGAACTTATTGCGTTTTGAAGCGTTCCCCAAGCTACGGGCAAGGTACGTTCTCCATGCGCTTTAACAACATCTAGAGCCATCGGCATTTGTTGTAATCCAATTACCATCGCTATTCCTAGCGTGAAGCCCTCCATCACCGACCAAGGCACTCTATTAATGAGATTACCAAGACCAAAAATTCCTGAGAGCATCACCAAGACACCAGCCACAATTCCTAATGGAACTAATACTGAGACTCCGTATTTAGCAACGATGGGAACTAACACCACAGTCATTGCACCAGTAGGGCCACTAACTTGGAGATGTGAGCCTCCAAATATCGCTGCGATTAATCCCGCAAGAACCGCTGTGATGAGTCCGGCTGATGCACCCGCGCCTGTAGTAATTCCAAATGCAAGGGCAAGGGGTAGGGCAACAATTCCAACGGTAATTCCAGCAAGAGCATCGACTCGCCAACTCTTAGAAAGTCCTAAATAATCAGACTTTCGTGGGATCAAATCTGGGAGGAAGTTCATGGTTTGCTAACCGTACACCCGGGCCTGTTTATTAGTAGATTCTGCCTATGGTAAATGCACCACAGAAAGATGAACGCGTAGCTGAAGCATCTAGAGAAGTTGCAATATCAGCACCTCGTACGCTTCATATCGTTCTTAACTCTGTTGTGGAAGATTCTCGAGTACTCAAATGTGCTTGGTCGCTTGGAAATGCGGGCTGGGATGTTTTAGTCATCGGCGCTGCTAGCACTCCCAATACTGATGAAATTGGAATAGGTTATGCTCGAATTAAGCGCCTTCATCTAAAGCCAGTCGTCATACAGCAGCAGATGGCGCTCTTTCTACGATACATGCGCAAAATTAAGCGAAATGTTGAAAATAGAATTATTAAGAAATTAAATCCGCCAATCCCAAACCTCCACAGATCCGTAAATGCAATTACACCAGTAGCGATGGAATTTCTTCCACAGGTTGTTCATGCTCATGATTACACGGCCCTGCCGATTGCTGGAGCCATTGTAGAAAAATTAAAAAAGTCTGGACACAAGTGCGAGCTTATTTATGATGCGCACGAGTACGTACCTGGCGTCGCTCACCTAAATAAGCCTCTTCGACGTGTGTACACAACCAAAGAGCGTTACTTCGCTGCCCGCTCGGCTGCCATTCTTTCAGTAAGTGAAGGAATGAATGAGTTGCTTATTCCACACCTAGATATTTCAAGTACTCCAGAAATAGTCGCCAATGATCCACTATTTGAAGGCCAGCAACCTTCAAAGCGAAGCTTGCGATCAGACTGCAAGATTGCGGCAAATGTGCCACTACTTGTTTACAGCGGAGCCGTTGCCCCGCAACGAGGAGTCGGAGATGTACTTGACGCTCTTCGCAAAATGCCAGGGATTCATTTAGCGCTTATCGCAAATCCAAAGAATGCAACGGTTATGAAATATGTGGAGGATTACGCTGACATTAAAGACCGCTTTCACGTCTTGCCGTATGTTCCGAATGCTGAGCTAGTCGCATATTTATCTGAAGCTGATATTGGCTTAATTCCGATTCACCATAAACTCAACCACGAAATCTCGTTAATCACTAAATTTGGCGAATATATGCAAGCCCGGCTACCGATTGTGGTGAGTGACGTTCGGACAATGTCTGCTGAGGTAAAGCGCCTTGGTAACGGTGAAGTATTCATAGCCACTGATACCGATGATTTCATCCGCGCAGTAAATGAAGTACTTGCTAAGATAGCAAGGTACGTTGTTGTTTATACGCCGCAGGCACTAAGTGAGAGATCATGGGAACGTCAAGCAGAAAACCTAGTAAAAATTTATAATCGAGTGGCTAATGTATCGCCGACCCCGCGAGCACATTTACCGTTTCAGATTCATTAGGTGCAATTCTAATTTCCAGCTAACGCCTATTCCAGGCTATTTGCAGACTAATTCACAGAATGAAATAGTGAGACCCTAAAATTATTGTGCTGGTGCGCCAATGACTCGGAACGCTGTACCCGCAAAATTTTCAGGCTTAAGTGTGCGCCGGCCATCGACAACTGCTTTAACGCCAGGGAAATCTTTAGCGCCAAGCGCCTTATATTCAGCGTGGTCTGCTTGAAGAACAACACCATCAACGCTTACATTGTTGCCGAGTGAGTACGGAGTAAAACCGAGGCGAATTGATTCGTCATCGGTGTACATAGGATCGTGGACAAAAACTTCCGCACCTTGCTCTTTAAGAGCAGTAACGGTGGCAAAGACGCCAGAGAATGCCGACTCTTTAACTCCGCCTCGATATGAAATACCAAGCACAACGACCTTCTTGCCTTGAAGTGAACCAAGTGCTGATGAAAGTAGTGATACTGCGTGAGCCGGCATGCCAGCATTTGCTTCACGAGCGGCTCTTACAACTGTTGCCTCAGGATCATTCCAGAGATAGAAACGTGGGTAGATAGGGATGCAATGTCCGCCAACTGCGATTCCCGGTTGGTGAATATGGCTATATGGCTGTGAGTTTGAAGCTGCAATCACTTTCGCAATATCAATATTTGCACCTTCTGCAAAGATTGCAAATTGATTTGCTAGCGCAATATTGACATCGCGGTATGTTGTTTCTGCAAGCTTGGCCATTTCAGAGGCTTCGCAAGTACCTAAATCCCAAACTCCATTTTTTTGATTTAAATCTGGGCGGTCATCGAAATCCAGAACCGCTTCATAAAATGCAACACCAGCTGCTGTTGAGCTTTCATTAATACCGCCCACAAGTTTTGGGTATTTACGAAGATCGGCAAATACTCGACCGGTGAGAACTCGCTCAGGTGAAAAGATTAAGTGGAAATCTTTCCCGGCAATGAGACCTGATCCCTTTTCGAGCGCTTTTGCAAAACGATTACGAGTAGTTCCGACAGGAAGCGTTGTCTCATAGGAAACAAGCGTGCCAGGCTTTAGCCCTGCAGCAATTTTCTCTGTGGCCTGATCCATCCAGCCAAAATCAGGTACGCCATCGTTATCAACAAAAAGTGGCACTACGATAACTACGGCCTCAGATTGCGCCACTGCTGACGTTGTATCGGTAGTCGCCGTTAGGTGTCCTGACCCGACGACATCTTTCATATATTGCGCAAGGTGTGCTTCACCAGGAAATGGCTCTGTCGCAGCATTAATAAGATCAACGGTTGTTTGATTTACATCGCAACCAATGACGTGATGGCCTTTCATAGCAAATTGAACTGCTAATGGCAGACCGATTTTACCCAGAGCTACAACCGCTATCTTCATAGTGAAATCACACTTCCATTCTTCGAACTATCTATCATCGCCGATGCAACTGCAACCGTTGCAAGCCCTTGCTCCATTGTTACGATTCGCTCAACTGCGCCCGGAAGTCCAAGAACCGCATCGCGAAATGCTTCATGTTCTGTCCGCAGTGGCTCAGGCTTTGCAAATGCATAGCGAATAACATCGCCTTCACTCACCCCGCGAAAAGCTGCAACTGAATCCCATTGGGTATCCACTGAGGCATTTGCATAGAAAGTTAAATCAGCAGTTAAAGTATCTGCAACAAGTGCTCCTCGTTCACCTGTAACGATTGTTAAACGCTCCTTAAACGGAGTCAACCAGTTAACAAGATGATTGGTAATAATCCCATTTTCCAATTTACCAATGGCAGCAACCATATCTTCGTGTGGTCGGCCAGATTTATGAGCTGTTTGTGCAGACACAGAAATAAATTTTGAACGGGCTACCCACGCCGTTGAATCAATATCGTGAGTTGCAAGATCCTTAATGACGCCTACATCTGCAATTCTTGATGGAAATGGACCTTGGCGGCGAGTGGCTATTTGATAGACCGCTCCAAGTTCACCAGCATCTAAACGAGCGCGAAGTTGTTGTAGTGCTGGGTTATATCGTTCGATATGTCCTACTGCGCCAACCAAACCTTTAGCAGCAAACGCTTCCTGAATTCTTTTAGCAGCCGGAGTATCGACAGCTAGCGGCTTCTCAATAAGTGCATGAATTCCAGCAGCAGCTAATTCCAGAGCAAGTTCTTCGTGGAAAGCAGTTGGGGCGGCAACCATTGCGTAATCAATTCCAGCAGCGATGAGATCTGAAACTTTAGTGAAAACAGGTCGGCCACCTGCAACGTTGTGGGCATCGCCCATTGGATCGCATACCGCAACTAGTTCAACGCCATCGAGTGAGCCAAGTACGCGTGCATGGTGGCGACCCATCATGCCCAAGCCAACTAATCCTGCTCGTAACTTCTTATCACTCACGGCTTACTCGTTTCCTTTTATGTAGCTCTTAAATTTAATTAAAATGCAAAACTATAGGGAAGCTGCAACTTCATTGACCACAGAAACAATTGTTTCAAGTTCATTTTGAGTCAATGATGGATGTACAGGCAACGAGACACATTCCTTAGCAAGTAATTCTGTTTCAGGAAGGTCAAGGGTTAGATTAAAGGACTGTAAGCGATGAATCGGAGTTGGGTAGTAAACGCCGCAACCAACACCGCGATCTGTCAGTCCCTTCATAAATGCATCGCGCTTTTCTGAAGAACCGCCAGGAACGCGAATTGTGTATTGGTGATACGAGTGAGTTGTGTCCGGTTGAACAAATGGCACGGTGACGCCTTTTATATTGGCATCAAGATAAGCCGCATTCGCTTGGCGTTGCTTAGTCCAGCCTGGAAGTTTACGAAGCTGAACACGGCCAATTGCAGCATGAATATCAGTCATACGAGTATTAAATCCAACGACCTCATTTTGGTATCGAATCTCTTGGCCTTGGTTTCGAAGAAGGCGCAGCATGCGCGCGACCTGGGCATCGTCCGTAACCACCATGCCGCCTTCGCCCGCCGTCATATTCTTTGTTGGGTAAAAAGAAAAAGTAGCGCAGATTCCAAATTCTCCTGCGTTGCGCCCGCTCATTGATGCTAAGTGACCTTGCGCAGCATCTTCAATGATTTTCACGCCATATTTACTTGATATTTCTTGATAGCGATCCATCGCTGCGATGTGCCCATAAAGGTGCACCGGCATAATTGCCTTTGTTTTCTTCGTAATCAAAGTTTCTACGTGGTCTGGATCCATGTTAAAGGTCTTTGGATCGATATCTGCAAAAATCGGAACCCCGCCTGCCAACGCCACAGAGTTTGCAGTTGCGGCGAAAGAGAATGAAGGAACGATTACTTCATCACCACGTTCGATGCCAGATGCAATAAAGCCAAGGTGCAAGCCTGATGTTCCAGAGTTCATGGCAACACAGTGCCGGCCACCAACAGTGGCTGAAAATTCATCTTCGAATGCTTTTACTTCTGGGCCTTGGGCTAACATGCCAGAACGTAATACGCGGTCAACTGCTTCGCGCTCTTCATCTCCGATAATCGGTTTAGCTGCTGGAATCACGTCTCGTCCTTTTCGTTTAGCTGTGCTTTGCTTCGTTTAGCTTTGCTTCGTTTCGTTTAGCTGTGCTTTGCTTCGTTTCGTTTCGTTTAGCTGTGCTTCGTTTCTTTTTGTTATTACCTTGCCATTAAGATTTTTTGGAACTCTATTCGAGAACGAGCTTGTCTGGTCCGACCTCTTTATACGTTGAGCCAGTTTCTGGACAACGAAAGCGATTATCTCCAATATCTTCTAGCGGAAGGCCTGCGCGACCCACCCAGCGAATGCGTTTTGCCGGGACTCCAGCCACCAGGGCGTACTCCGGAACATCTTTAGTTACAACAGACCCGGCTGCAACAAGAGCCCAAGCACCAATTGTCACTGGAGCCACACACACGGCGCGAGCGCCGATCGAAGCCCCATCTCCAATAGTGACGCCAACCGCGTCCCAATCAGATGCGCTCTTAATGGAACCATCTGGATTTACAGCTCGTGGGAAATGATCATTTGTGAGAACGACGGCAGGCCCGATAAAAACACCATTGCCAAGTTTTGCTGGCTCATACACGAGCGCATAATTTTGAACTTTGCAGTTATCGCCAAGAATCGCGCCGCTTCCAACATAGGCGCCTCGACCAATAATGCAGTTGGTACCCAACTTCGCATTGTCGCGAATTTGTGCCAAATGCCAGATTGAACTTCCATCGCCAATTGAAGCAGTGGGATCGATATCTGCGCCGGGAGCAATTCGTACAGTCACGCGTGAAGTCTATCTATGAAAGGGAGCGAATTCCTTCTACAAATGCCCGATATTCGCGCTCGCTGTCGAGATGAGCATCAGCCCATGTTTTTGCCGCAAGACGTATGGCGCGAATCTCATCTGGATTGGCCGCCCAACGATTCAATATATCTGCCACGCGCGATGCTGAATCTGCAATTGCGCCACCACCGCTTTGCTCAATTAAATCGGCACATCTTGGTAAAGGCGTTGAGATTGTTGCAAGTCCGGCGCTCATATATTCGTATAGTTTGCTTGGAACGGCTTCAACAAATGCTGGCGTAGATTCAAGAAGTGTTAAGCCAACCCATGCGTGTTCTGCAAATTTCCATGAATCGCGAGGAGCAAGTCGTCCATGAAATGTAACGCGGGTTGAAGCGGGCGAAGTTGCTTGCCACCTTTTTACTGCCTCAGAATCTTGTGCTGAAAGATTTCCGATGATCTCAAAATTCCACGAGGTCGCGCGTTCAGCTGCTTCTAACATCGCGAAAAGCCCACGAGATTTGCGAACATCACCGATATAAATAGCTGTCGGAGTTGCGGCAAGTACTTTGCTTATAGTTAATAGGGAAGTATCTGGAAGATTTCGAACAACAATTCTATTTTTGGCGTTAAAGGGAGGTACTTGAGTATCAGCAACGGAAGTCATATCTGAGGAGGCGGCTAATTGAGTGGCTAACCGTGCAACCATTTTTGCTGCTACGCCAATAATTCCTTTTGCCCAACTTCGATCTTTGAGGAGTTGTACATAATCTTCATGTACATCAGCAACTATCTTCTTGCCTCGCAACTTTGCCACTAGCCATGTAGTTGGTAGCAAATCCGGTGCGACAACTACCCAAACATCCCCGCCAGCTCGAAGGGGGATAACAAGATCTCTTAGAATTCGTCCCGAAAAATTACGATTCCCTGGTGCGCGCCAAAATTCACTACCAACTGGGGCATTCTTCTTTTCGCCAAGCGCGCAGATTTCTACTTGGCAGCCATCTTTGATGAGTGCGTTACTAAGACGATGCAAACGAGCATCGGCCACATCATCGGCACTAGTCAAAATTGCAACTCGCAATTGTTTTTGCGTAATTTGTTTGCCTGATGATGAGTTCGACATTAGCTGACGTCTATTGGCTCGTATGAGTCTTGAAACTCTTAGAAGTCTTCGAGGTTAGAGGGCAGAGTTCCAACCTGGAGGAAGTCAAGATATTTATCGGTAATCGCGCCGGCTTCACCGCTAGCTAAGACCTGTCCCTTATGCATCCAGATTGCATGAGTACAAAGGTCTTTCACGGTTTGTAAAGCATGGGAAACGATCACGATTGTTCGAGCTTCTTTGACTAACTCGCGCATACGTAGAAAAGACTTCTCTTTGAAAGCAGCATCTCCAGCAGAAAGTGCTTCATCTAGTAACAAAATATCGGGCGTCATTGCAACAGCGACAGCAAACGCTACGCGCCCATACATTCCTGATGAATATGTACGAACTGGCATGTCGATGAAGCCATCGGGAAGATCTGCAAACGCTGCAATTTCATCTGTCTTTGAAGCAATTTCATCTTTAGTAAGACCAGATGCCAAGCCGCCGAGAATGATGTTGTCGCGTCCAGAAAGTGCGGGGTTGAAGCCAACGCCTAACGCGAGCAGTGTGGAAATCTTTCCGTTGACCGTAATGCGACCTTCGGATGGTGGCAAGATGCCAGCGATCGCGCGCATCAATGTAGATTTTCCAGCACCGTTCGCGCCAACGATTCCAAGAACAGATCCATGCGGAATATCAAGGTTCAAATGCTTTACAGCTTCAACGGTGCGCATGCGCACTTTCTCACCTTTACTTGCGCGCATAACAGCATTCTTGAGAGTCTTTTTTGTATCAATATTTATTTTGTAGGTAATCGAAAGATCTTCGATGCGGACTGCCAAATTTTCAGGCATATCGATAAGAAGGCGTTTAGATTCGGACAGCGAAATCACGCTCCCTTGAAATAAAGAAGTATCCGCCAAGGACTATGGCTATGAGCGCCCAGACAAGTAGCCCAATGAGTTGGGCAAGTGTTGGAGCGTGGCCTCGAATCCAAATTTCAGAGGTTGCTGAAAGTGCAGGACCTAGTGGATTGAGATACAAAATGACGCGGTGCCAACCATGCAACATTTCAGGTAGCCACAAGACTGGAGATCCGTATAGCCAGATACGGGTTGTGTAGGAAAGTAATTTGGAGGTATCGCGGAAGTAGACATTCATTGTCGCGAACACCAGCGCCATTCCAAATGCCGTTAGCGCCAGACAGAAAGTTACATAAGGAACCCAGAGAAGCGCCCAGCTAAAGATATGTACATCTGCTTTAGGAATGAAGATCTTTCCAATCAGTACAACCCCGACATAAACAGGAATAGTTGGTAGATATTGCCAAAAGGATCGGATCGCGGAGGAAAGCGGAAGTAAAGTTCGAGGAAATGCCTGATTAAGAATTAATCGCCCACCTTGTGTGATGGATTGGGCGCCGTCGCTGATTACGTTTTGTGCGAAGTAAAAGGTGAATAAACCAATCAGGATATGGGCCAAAGTTGTGAATCCGTGCGCCTTATCCGATCCTCCGCGAAGTACGGTGACAAGTAGGAAATAAACAAATGCCAATAGCAGTGGATTTAGTACGAGCCATACTTTTCCTAGGTTGCTATCTAGATATTCAGCTTTATCAGCGAACTTAGCTAGTTCTAGCGAAAAACGTTTGCGTGCCCAAAATTCGCGGATGTAAGGGCGAATTGGCGGCAATGAAGCGCGATGCGGTTCGAAAACTTGAACGCGTGGGCCATACACGACTGTTCGTGGTGCCCCGCTTTTCTTGTCATCACCGCTCATAAGGCGTAAGTGTGCCATTAAGGGGTGTGAATTACACAGTTTGCCCTTTCACCCCGGCGCCGAGTGTCAGATGTAGCGATTATTCGCGCAATGCAGGTTCCTTCGACAGCTTACTTTTTGAGTTAGCTCTGAAAAAAGGCTAGTTCAAAAAAGGCTAGTTCAAAAAAGGTCGATGAATGTGCACGTTGAAAAGTGTCATTTTCAACTCTTTAGCTAGATCTCGAAAGGTATATCTCGAAAGGTATATCTAAACCCTTCCACCATTCGACCCATACCTCAACCTCATACTCAACCTAACACTCATAGAAAGCAGTAATCCTTGATCAATCTTAATTACACATCACAATCATCCCTCATGCGCCGAAGTTCGGTAGCGTTAACTATTGCAGCAATTTCAATTGGAGCAATTGCATCCTTACAATCTATTTCGATGAGCGGTGCTTATGCAGCTGATACGTCTGCGCCGACTGCGGTAAATGCGATCCCACCAGTATCAGTACCACCAGTATCAGTTCCATCCGTAGTGATTCCACCAGTATCAATTCCATCCGTAGTGACTCCACCAGTATCAAAATCGGCTGCGACGGCGCCCGCTTCGAAAGCTAGCAATGTCACCGCTCCGGTGGATGGAGTCATTCCCGCTTCCGTTAAAGTCGTTGCTCCCGCAAAGAAGGCTGTAGCAAAGAAGGCTGTAGCAAAGAAGGCTGTAGCAAAGAAGGCTGTAGCAAAGAAGGCTGTAGCAAAGAAGGCTGTAGCAAAGAAGGCTGTAGCAAA
>CAIVOW010000083.1 GCA_903907665.1 uncultured Actinomycetes bacterium
CATTGATCATTTCCACGCGAGATATGTGTAATCAAAGTTCCATATTTATTTTCAATTAAGTTACTTGTATCCCAGACACAAGGCAGCAAAGTCGAAAGTGGGGCGCCATCACTGCCAACAGTTACCAAATCGACTGCTGGATGCCTGGCGACAAAACTTGTGATTTCTATCCAGTCATCGACTTTAAAAGGTTTTGGAATATACATAATCTGATAAACCTATCTGCTATACCCCTGGAGTTAAAGATTGGCGCTGGTATAAATCAAAATATAGCCCTTGCTTTGCGACTAATTCCTCATGATTGCCGCGCTCAGCAATTAGGCCATTCTCCAGTACAAGAATTTGGTCGGCATGTACGATTGTTGAAAGTCTGTGGGCAATAACGATGCTGGTTCGATCTTTCAGTGCCACTTTAAGAGCTTCTTGGACTTGCGCTTCATTTTCAGAATCTAAGTGTGCGGTTGCCTCATCTAAAATCACAATCTTTGGCGCTTTAAGTAATAATCGCGCAATAGCAAGTCTTTGCTTCTCTCCGCCAGAAAGTCGATGTCCTCGCTCTCCGACGACTGTATCTAATCCATTAGGTAGGGTCCGAATAAAGTCGCCAATTTGCGCTGCATCACATGCTGCCCAAACTTCATCTTGAGTAGCTTGATTGCGAGCATAAAGGAGATTGGCTTGAATAGAATCGTGGAACATATGCGAGTCCTGAGTTACTACCCCAATGGTTGATCTCAACTCAGTCACAAGAACATTGCGAATATCCACGCCATTAACTGTGATTGAACCGCCAGTGACGTCATACAAGCGAGGTAAAAGCCCAGAAATAGTGCTCTTACCGGCACCTGAAGGGCCGACAATTGCAGTTAATGTGCCAGGCTTAACAACAAATGAAATTCCTTTAAGTACTTCCCCGCTCTCAACTACTTCTGCCTTGGCAACAGACTCAAGGGATGCGAGAGAGATTTCATCTGCGCGAGGATAAGAAAACCTCACATCAGTAAATACAACATCTGGTTGTTGGGATGGGAAATGCACCGGAATCTCAGGGTCTTTCACCATCGGGTGAAGATCTAAAACTTCAAAGACACGCTCAAATGAAACTAGGGCGGTCATAACATCGACACGAACATTCGACAGTGATGTTAATGGACCATACAGGCGGGCCAAAAGTGTTGTGATTGCTAGCAAGGTACCAATTGTGATCGTCTTACTAATTGCAAGATGACCACCAATTCCATACGCGAATGCTGTGGCAATTGCAGCGATTGTTGTAAGTACACTAAAAAATGCGCGGTTAAGAACGGCGCTCTTAATTCCGATATCGGCAACCTTGCGAGCTTTGAGGCGAAAGTTCTCACCTTCAGCTTTTCCGTCCCCATAAATATTAACAAGCAAAGCTCCAGAAACGTTAAAGCGTTCAGTCATCGTTGAAGACATTTCCGCATTTACATTAAAAGATTGTCGAGTTAGCCCCTGTAATCTCTTACCAATCCATTTTGTTGGAAGAATAAAAAACGGAATCATAAGTAGGGAAGCCAACGTAATTTGCCATGAGAGTGTCAACATGGCTCCGACAACCAAGATTAAACTTAGAACATTGCTCACAACCCCAGCAAGAGTGGAAGTAAATGCTTGTTGGGCACCTATTACATCTGAATTTAATCGAGATATCAGAGCTCCGGTTTGTGTGCGGGTAAAGAATGCAATGGATTGTCTCTGAACGTGTGAAAAGACTTGGGTCCGAAGGTCATAAATTAAACCTTCACCAATTTGGCTTGAGTGCCAACGTAGAACTAAATTGATTCCAGCATCAAATAGCGCAAAAATTGCAACAAGAATTGCTAGTTGGGTGACTACGCGCCCGTTATGTGGGACGACCCCTTTATCAATTAATTCCTTCAAGATCAGTGGGGTGGCGACCGTTAGTACTGAATCCAGGACCACCATAATCAAGAAAATAATGAGCTGCTTTTTATAAGGAGCGGCGAAGCCGACAATCCTCTTAAACGTCCCAGCTTTAAGCTTCTGGTCCTTGATGGATTGGTCGCTGGAAGCATTGCGCAGTGCTCTCCATTGTGCGTGGGGTGTCATCGACATTCTTTGACCTTATCCTTATTTTCCGTTGCTCGCACCTTCGTAGTGGCCTGCCTGGGTCTCCGATAGACTTGTTAATATGACCGAGCTTTCCGCAACCGAGCGCGCCCGCAGCTATCGCAAGACATATATCGTCATGCTGATCTCGTCAGTAGTGAGCTTGGTAGCCGCCCTAGTTCTCTCTGTTGACGCAATCGCGTTGGCAAAGAATGCAGCCACAAAACTCTCCTGCGACGTTAACGCCATCGTTTCATGTGGCAAAGTTGCGCGCTCTTGGCAGTCGAGCCTTCTTGGTTTTCCAAACTCATTTATTGGTTTGATCTGCGAACCAGTAGTCATTGTTATCGCCGTCGCTGGTCTTGGACTAGTCATGTTTCCAAAGTGGTTCTTAAAAGCTGCGCTAGCTATTTACGGATTTGGGCTCGCATTCGCTTTCTGGCTTCTCTCTCAATCTTTCTTTGTGATCAAAGCATTCTGTCCTTGGTGTCTATTAGTCACGATTTCAACCGTAACAGTCTTCTCAACAATGCTCAGGATTAATTTACGTGAAAATACTTTTAACGCTGCTCCTGCGCGGCAAGAGAAAATCTCTAATTTCTTAGACCGCGGGTGGGACCATGTAATCGTTACTGCTGTTTACTCAATTATTATTGTTGCAATTTTCTTTAAGTACGGAAAATATTTTCTTCCAACTTTCGGTTTATAGCTTTACCTCGTTGATGCTAGAAATCTCTCAAATAGTATTACTTGTCGCCGCAGGAACCGCTGCAGGTTTAAGTGGTAGCGTCGCTGGAATTGCTTCCATCTTTAGCTACCCAGCGCTTCTCCTCATTGGATTAGATCCAATTGATGCAAATATTACTAATGCCGTTGCCCTGGTTTTTATTAGTATCGGGTCGATAACGGGATCAAAGCGTGAACTTATAGGTAGAAGTGATCTCATCAAAAAGATTGCTCCGGCAAATCTTATTGGTGGCATTCTTGGAGCTACGCTGCTATTAGTAACACCTTCAACCACATTTCAAAAGATAGTCCCGTTTCTTTTAGCACTTGCTTCCATTGTTATCTTAATTCCAAGACCACAGATCGCTGAAGGCGATACCCGTGTAAAGCTTCGAACATTACAAATATTAATCGGCTCAATTGGCGTCTATTGCGGATATTTTGGCGCCGCCTCTGGAGCAATGACGCTAGCAGTCTTGATTCAAACACTTGGCGTGAATATGGCTAAAGCGAACGCAGTTAAGAATGTACTTTTGGGAGTTTCCAACACGATAGCTGCAGTAATTTTCATATTTACCGGCCACACTCATTGGGCTGCTGCAGTTCCCTTAGCCGCAGGTTTCTTCATCGGCGGAAGAATTGGTCCGTCCATTGTTCGTAGAGTTCCTCAGCAAAAACTAAAGATATTTGTGGCTCTCATGGGCGGATGTGTCTCGGTATGGATGGGTATAAAGGCATTTAGTTGAGGTTGGAGGAGAGTGATCTACTCTAGATTTTTAAATTTACACTAGATTGAAGTTGAGTGAACTCATCAATCATAATCTGTAACGTAACGCGCCAAATTCCTGAACTGGGCACCGTAATGTATGACATGTACTGGTTTGTCCCACCATTTAGTTTCACATGTAAATCCACAATATTTAGTGATGAATTAGAGAGATAAGTATCCATAAACCGAGCCTTCAATATGGCTTTTGAGTTAAGAGCAACCATAATCATGGCCGGAGCGCCAGCTTTGGTCTTCTGAATATAAAGTGTCCCAGTCATCCCATCGTTAAATTTAATCGGTGCCTGTATGTAGCCATCACTTAAGGTTGATGCGTTCACCCTGCTAGATATGAAGAATTGATTAGCGACTATCTTCGGCGGTGTATATGAAACCATCAGCGTTGTGCTGGCGATAACCCCAATGATTGTTAGAAGTTCCAGAGTTAGGCTTCGCTTAAAGGGAAGTTCGCTCTCTTCAAGATATCGCCTTCCTCTAAAATGATGGAAAGCACCGATTCCGAGGGTAAGTAAAACAAAGGCTAATTTAATAAGAAGGAAAGTTAGCCAAGCTGTTTTGTTCGCAAACTTTAATGGCCGTACTAGAAAATAAGTTAGCGTCCCGCCGAAAATAATAATGAAAATTACGCTTACTGTGCTGATCTTTCTCGTTACTTCATATTGTTCTTTTGTTCGATTAAGAATGAATGCCACAACTGAGCCAGACCATAGGAGAGCAAAAAGTAGATGGAGAGCTGAAATATATTTTAGGTAACCCTGTTTCTGAAGATCCAGGGCGTGGCCTTCGAAAAATGCTTGAGAGCTAAATAAAATACTCAATAAAATTAGCAGATATATTTTTAAGTCGGAGCCCGGGTTAATGCCAACTTTTTGTAGAACTTTCCTCGTTGTAGATCTTGAAAGAGCGATAATAAGTAGAAGTATGGCGATGGCAGCGATAGAAACTTTAGTACTTCCTGTATCAAGAAAAGACTGTTGTAAAATCGAATAAGAATTGGCTACTCGCAATAGCGCCGTAAAGACTGCTAGCCATGCCAAGATTGCAAATATTTTCATTCGCCCAGCAAATATCGCTCCGAATATCAATATAAGTAGTACCCAAAAAATGAGTTGCAGTCCTTGTTCGGGATAGGAAGTCAGCGGTGAATTTACTCCCTTAGCTGCAGGGGTCTTAACTCCAAAACTTATTGTTCCACCAACTAAATGGCCATCATGGCTAATCGCTTTCCATGAAAGGAAATAACTACCTTTGGAAAGCGCCGCTATCGGGGTTAGAGATGCCGTGCCTTCCTGAGTAGATTTATCAAATGTGTAACTAAAATTTGAAGGAATCTTCTTCCCAGTTGAATTTATTAAGGAGAACTGGCTCGCTTTTGTGCGGACATCCTCTTCCCAAGTTAAAACAATTACTCGAGGAGATGTTTCAACTGAAGAACCATCAATTGGATATGTAGCAACGAGCTGGGCGTGAGCGGATGCAGGCTCAATTCCAAAGCACCAGGCCGAAAAGAGCAAGCCAAGAAACACCAATAACTTAACAGTTATTTGGGGTAAACCAGGCTTGCTCTTCAGCATGTATTTTCCTTTTACTTGAGGTTAAGAACTGGTACTGGTTTTGATGATTCGGCAGGATCAGAACCATCTGCAGGTCGAGGTTGAATCCAACTTACAGATGCGCCACCAGTGCAATATTGAACTGCTGGAAATGTTAATTGAGCACCTTTCGAAGAAGGCGTTGTAGCTTTGAACTTAAGCGTCAACGAATTGGC
>CAIVOW010000084.1 GCA_903907665.1 uncultured Actinomycetes bacterium
CTGCGAGTTTCAGCGGATTCGAAGTGGCACAAGCTGCTGCGCCAGTTTCACTTCCAATCACGTTGACACTTAAAGGCGCACAAGGCATCAACCTGGATAGCTCACTTTATTTACCGAGCAAATTACCAGCCCCTGCAATTTTGTTGGCACACGGTTTTGGCGGAAGCAAAGACTCTGTTTCGACCGAAGCTCGATTCCTTGCCGATAGCGGCTATGTCGTTTTAGCTTGGAGTGCGCGCGGATTTGGTCAATCTACTGGCCAAATAACCATGAACTCTCCGAAAAATGAAATTGCTGATGTGCAAAGTCTGATTTCTTATTTATCAACACGAAGTGAAGTTATTCAGCAAGGCACTAAAGATCCGTTAGTAGGAATTGTCGGTGCATCATATGGTGGAGCAGCTGCGCTGTTGACCGCAGGTTATGACAAGCGTATTGACGCCGTCGTCGCCGATATCACCTGGAATAATCTTAAGAATTCTCTATTTCCACAATCTGTCCAAGGTTCGAATACTGCTGGACCATTTAAGAAAACTTGGGCTGGTAGCTTTTTCGCAATTGCTACCCTACCTAACGCGTACTTAGGTGAGTGTGGGAATTTTTCCCAAGAATGGTGTGATGCATTTGTAAATAGCCTCAGCGCTGGGAAGCCAACGGCTAGAGCAGAACAACTGCTGCAAGACTCATCACCTTCTACGGTTACCAAAAATATTACAGCACCTACGTTGTTGATGCAGGGTGAATCAGATTCCCTTTTCCAACTTTCCGAGAGTGTGGCAACAGCAACCCAGATAACAAATGCTCATCCGCAAACACCACTGTCGATGTTTTGGCATGCCAGTGGCCACGATGGTGGATCAGATGAGAGTGCGTTAATTAATAAGAAGACTCTTCAATGGTTTGATATCTATTTAAAGAAAAAGTTAACGACATTTCCTAAATTCCAAGTTGTTGATAGCAACGGAACTATTTCTTTGCAGGATTCAACGGTGATTGCGAAAAATCTACAGGGAAGCGTCCTACCGATTTCAGCTAATTCAATAAAAATGTCTGGATCTGAGCTCATTCAATTAGCGCCAAACCTTGCTCCTTTCACCGCTCCTATCGGCGGAATTCCAGCGGCTCTTTCGAGTCTGCCTGGACTTGGGGGAGCCATTTCCCTCGCATCTTCTGCAATTGCATCACTCGGTGGTGGCATACCGGGCGGTGTCGTCAGTCCAGCACTACTTCCAGGACAGAGCGCGATCTTCGACTCAGAGCCCCTTACAACTGCGCGCACAATTATTGGTGCCTCGAAAGTAAAAGTACACATCTCAAGTAACCGTAAAGATGCCACGCTATTTTTCTCACTCGTTATTCACACTCCTGAAGGTGGAGTAAAACAACCAAATGGTTTAGTTGCGCCCGTTTATGTTGACAACATCCCCCAAGGCGGCGTAGATGTCGTAGTTAATCTTCCGGCAGTAGTCGTGGATGCATCAATCGGCGACAAAATTGCAGTAGCAGTTTCTTCCACCGATCAAGGATTCCAGCTACCAAATGATGGTCGCTTCTATTCAGTGCAGATGCTTTCCCCGCTCACAATTCCAGTCACGCCACTTGCGGCCGAAATCTCAAAATC
>CAIVOW010000085.1 GCA_903907665.1 uncultured Actinomycetes bacterium
ATCGAGCGTATTGAGGATGATTTCGGACGCTAATCACATAAAGTTCGTGGGGTATGATTCCCCAGCAAGGATCGTTGGCTCAGCGGTAGAGCACCACATTGACATTGTGGGGGTCACTGGTTCGATCCCAGTACGGTCCACTTAGTTTCACGCTCAATTTTTAAATTAAACTCGAAAAATAATAATTTTTGGTGGCTGGTTGGTGGCTGTCAGAAACCTTCTAAAATCATGTTTGACCCCTTCCGTGTCATTGTGGGGGTCAGTGCTTAAGTTTAGAATTTCAACATGTCAGCGAAGCAACCTCTTTCGGTAACGCATCCCGAGTTAGCAAAGCAAGCGGTTGGTTGGGATCCGAATACAGTCAACGCAGGAAATGGGAAAAGTCGTTTATGGCGTTGCGAATTAGGTCACGAGTGGACGACGAGTTGTAGGAATCGAACTATAAGCAAATCGAATTGCCCGGTCTGCGCTGGCCAAAAAGCCTGGGCGGGTTTCAACGATATTGCTACGACACATCCAGAACTTGCGAAGGAAGCACATGGTTGGGATCCGAAAACAGAAATCGCTGGCAGTAACAAGAAATTCGAATGGATTTGCTCCCTGGGGCACGTTTGGACCGCTGTTGGGTATTCACGAATTTCTGGATCAGGATGTCCATACTGTAGTAACAAGGTAGTCCTTGAAGGTTTCAATGATCTCGCTACTAGATTTCCGAGAATAGCGTTTGAAGCGGTTGGCTGGGATCCAACTCTTTTTGTCCCAGGTAACGCAAGCAAAATGAATTGGAGATGTTCACTAGGACATGAGTGGATAGCGCGAATAAGTGAACGCACTGGAAAAGACAAGACAGGATGTCCATACTGCTCAAACAAAAGCTTGCTTGAAGGATTTAACGATTTGGCCACATTGCATCCCGCAATTGCTGATGAAGCATTCGGTTGGAAACCCAATGAATATCAGGCAGGCAGTAACAAGACTAAAGAGTGGCGTTGTTCTCTCGGACACATTTGGAAGGCTTCGATAATCCAAAGAGCACGGGTCGGAACTGGCTGCCCAATTTGCTTGAATCATAAAATTCAAGCAGGTTTCAATGATCTAGCAACAACTCATCCAGGGCTGGCTGGGGAAGCCAATGGATGGGATACATCTAAATTCGGACCTGGTAGTAACAAGAAAATGTCGTGGTTGTGCGAACTTGGACATATTTGGACCGCCACCATAAATAGTCGCGTAAACGGAAACGGCTGCTCCTATTGTTCTGGCAAATATGTGCTGCTGGGATTTAACGATCTATTCACCACTCATCCGTTTCTCGCAAAAGAGGCATACGGCTGGGACCCAACAAAATACAGCAAAGGCAGCGATGTAAAACTTAAATGGAAATGCGAAGATGGTCATACCTGGATTAGGTCCATTTCTGGCCGAGTAAGCGGAACTGGTTGTCCAACCTGCGCCACATCTGGCTTTGATCCGAATTCTGAGGGGTGGCTTTATTTTCTGGTTCATCCACAATGGCAAATGCTCCAAGTGGGAATAACAAATTTCCCTGAAGACAGACTTAGAAGCCATCGCAAACTTGGTTGGAAACTTATTGAAGTCCGTGGGCCTATGGATGGGCTAATCGCCCGAGAATGGGAAACAAGCATTCTCCAAATGCTAAAAAGGGAGGGAGCAGTATTTGCCCATGAGACTGTTGCGAAGAAATTTGATGGATATACCGAAGCATGGATAAAGGACTCATTTCCCGTATCGACCATCCGCGAACTCATGGAGATCGTTAGCAAAAATGAGTGACTGCGTGAGATTGTTGGTGGCTGGTTGGTGGCTACCAGAAAACATCCGAGCACATTTCACAACACTTCAAAGAACCTAATTGAGCGTGAATTAAACGATAAAACCAAAAATCACGCACGCTCAAACTGAGACTCATTTAATTGACATTGTGGGGGTCACTGGTTCGATCCCAGTACGGTCCACCAAAGCATAAGTGACAATTTGGATCGCGTGCGAAGGCGAAAGTCTCAACTTCCTTTTTCCCGTTAAGCCTGCAGCTATCTCGCTTATGAGTGCCTGGTCACTATCTATTACTAACCTTCTGTGAGATTATAAAAATCTACATAAGGAGCACTATGGGCTACGCATCCAAAGCTCGCAAAGAATTCGCGAAAGAACAAGAATTAGAAAAATTGCGAGCTAGGAAAAATCAACAAGATGCTCGAAAGGCAGAAGCAGATAAGCAAGCGAACGCAAGGTGGGAATCACTAACCCAAGAAGAACGTGAAGCTCTAACTCTGCAGATGGAAAAAAGTGCAAAACGTAAGAAATTTACTAAGGTTGCAATTGTTTTGGTAATAATTGCCCTAGGCATTATCGGGTCTAAACAATCACAGAC
>CAIVOW010000086.1 GCA_903907665.1 uncultured Actinomycetes bacterium
CCAGCAGAAAACCTTGCAGACCTAGGCTTTTTAACGCTAAGAATTTGCATGGCACCTCCCGAGACTTTTGTTTAGTTCGGGCTGTTTACAGTTTCAACAGTTGCGCGACGGACAGTTTGGCCATCGATATTCACCAAAGTTGAAGTTGGATCTAAGTAGAAAGTTACATCAGCAGAGGTTGAACTTAGGGGCGTTCCGTCGTAGACAGATGTGCCAGAAACGTTCAAACTCACGTTGGCCGCTAAAGAGCCTGCTAATGGGGCACCTCGACCATCTAGGTAGGTAAGCCCAAGTGAAATTGGATCACCGATATTCGATGTTGGTGAGACCTTTGGAAGAAGGACTTGTAGAACAGTTGCATCAGGCAAGCTGCCAAGGACTAACTCTTTACTGGTTCCATCGATCATACGAAGACGTAATTTTCTACCAACGCAGGTATCTAAGTTTAGATTAGAGATGGTTGCAGTGCGAACTCTAAAAAATCCCGCTGAACTATCATCCGGGGTTGGACTTGGATGCCACTCTTCACCAAGTGCAATAAATACATTGCTATCGCAGGCGATCGCTTGTTGCGAGCCTTGACCGAATTCAAGTGAACCACTTCCGACGGTAACACTTGCAGCAAAAGTTGAAAGCAAGAATGGAACAACAGCAATAACTGCTGCACCTAATATTAATTTATTCTTATAGCGACCGGGTCCGCCAAATCGAGACGTGGCTCTACCACTGAGTGGTGAGTTCATTTGTATCGGCACTTGCGGTCTCCGCTGCTACCAAAAATCCAATTTGGAAATCTAGACCTTCTAGACCTTGAGCCTAACATTTCCCTTAACCATGTCTAGAGAAAGACCCAGTGGTTGAAAGGAGACCGTTCGGTAATTACTCAAACTTCCGCCATTGCACAGCGCAGGATTTATCGATGGCTTAGATACTGCAACAAATCTAAACAGCGCACTTCTATTTGCGATAGCAGGTCCTGTTGATGTAACACGCATTCCCTCAGATAAATTCAAAATAGCCATCACTTGACCCGCTGAACCAGAGACTAGAAGATTTGTGCTCATGTTCCCGGAAACTAATGGCGAACCGGCAGGAGAATCTGCCGAGGTATTAGGAAAGCCTGCTGCAAATAAAATCTGATCAGAACTGATGCAGGCCAAAATAGTCGCAGAACCATAAACCGCTATCTGCGGAAGAAGAACTGATCTAGCACGTGGATCCACCGAGATCACGTTCGGTATTTGAACCACAAGCGATTGGGATGCAAGTGCGTGAGGTGGGGTTGGTGTTGGTGATGGGCTCGCCGCTGGAGTTACAGTCGAAATAGCAGGAACTAATGGCGCAACCGTTGCGAGCGGTGCTGGAGCTACTTGGCTTGCTGGATCGCTGGCTACCGGGGCTGGCAATTGAGGTGGTGGATCGCTCACTATTGGAGGCGATGAATCACTTGGCGCCGCTACCGGGAGCGGATCTGCGGGAATCAAATCAGCCGCCATTGTTCTGGCAAATTGCGTCAAGAAAACAACCGATATCAGGCCAAGAATCAGCCGCTTTCGGGAGAAATCTTTGTTTTCTTTCACATAGGTAAGGATAACTGGCGAAAAAAATCTGGAAAAAAGAGGTGAGTATTAACCGAAGATAAGGTGGTCTTAGGGTTAATAAATAGGGTTACCCCTTACAATTTTATCTTCAGGTTTATCGCATTTCACCGTTATTCGGAAAGGGACGACCAAATGGCGAGTAGTTCTGCGAAAAAAGTCCTCCTTGCGGAGGACGAAGAATTCACCCGAAATCTGGTAGCCGAGTCACTTCGAAATTACGGAATGAATGTCTGCAGCGTCGGCTCAGTTGCCGAAGCTCTGGCAATTCTGGATGAATTTGATCCAAATGTTGTTTTAGCAGATCTAGATTTTGGCTTTGGGCCAGATGGCGCTGACTTACTTAATAAGGTTTACGAAGAGCGGCCGTGGACTGGGATGGTTGTTATGACAGCCCACGCCTCCCCCGAATTAGCGCTCCACCGAAATTCCCGAATTCCAGAAGCAACCGTCTACATCGTGAAGTCTGAGATTCAGTCAATTCAGAAATTGGTTAGTGCAATTGATGAATCCATCACCAAGACTGGTGACTTTGAATCATCAACGAAGAGCGATGCTGGCAAAGTTGTCGTAAGTGCAGCCCAAGCTGAGGTTTTGCGGATGTTGGCACTTGGTTCCTCAAACGCGTCTATTGCAGCCAACCGAGAGATTTCACTTCGCGCTGCTGAGGCGCTTATCCAACGTACTTTTGCGGCGCTGGGCATCAAGGGAGATCCGGATTTGAACTCTCGCCTACTTGCAGTTCGCATGTGGCAAAATGGAAAAGTAATTGTTAAATAGCAAAATTGGTGACCAACGACTCAAAATTCGAAGTTCTGAATTATTTCAGCAAAGCATTCGCAAGTTTGAAGATGAGACCCGCCAAGAATTAGATCGATTGGCTAGTGATGTAAATAAGCAACTGCGTGGCCTGGTGGATGGAAAGACGGCAGCCGAACTCCCAGTAGCAAATATTCTGGAGGTAATTGGGACAAAAGCTTTCCGGGATCTCTCGATTTCACTAGAGAATGCAACATTTCCTAACGCTGGCGCGAGCACGCTCGCAGAGGAAGACTTGGAGCTTGGTGCGCGAGTTATTAATGAGAAGATCCAAATTATTGGGCACCGCTGGGCGGTTTTTATTCATGGTCGAGTGCAGACCCGAGTCTCCGCTGCAGCTCTTATGATTGAAGAAGCTAACAAGGCAGGCGACAGTGCGGCAATTTCAGCAGCAATTAAAATGCTAAATGAAATCCTTAACGATCCAGCATCTGGGTTTGGTTCCCATCCACAAAGCCTCGAAGATGAAATAACTGCGCGATTGAACCCCTGGGAAGGCTTGCTCGATGTAGAACTAGCCATCTCGCCTGAACTTTCGACGCAAAAATCTCCTCGTAATCAAGATATCGGTGAAGTAATTGGCGAGGCTATTTCAAATGCGGTTCGCCATGGGCTCGCGCGCAAACTCACTTTGAATATCGCACCGCTCGGGGAAAATAATATTTCGATTACTATTGAGGATGACGCTACTGAGGCGCCGCCAAATGAAAATATCAAGATGGGCCTTGGAACAAAGATTTTTGAATCGGTATCTGATGGTCGGTGGGAATTGAAGCGCAGCAATACTGAGTCAAAGACGATTCTGACGGTAGTAATTAGTTTGGATGGGACTGCAAATTGAAGAAAACTAAGGTAATCCTCATTGAGGATGAAGAGTTCACTAGGACAACTATTCGTACAGCACTTATCCAACAGGGTCTGGATATTGTTTTTGATACCGATCGTGTGAGCGCCGCTGTTGAATTTGCCAAGCGAAATGAAATCGACGCTGCAGTTATCGACTACAACCTAGGAAATGGTCCTACTGGGATTGATGCCGCTAATGCGCTTCGCAAGAATGATCCTGAACTTGGCATAGTCCTATTAACCGCATTCCTAAATCCACTACAACTTGAATCAAAAATGGCGAAACTTCCGAGAGGAAGCAAGTACTTGATTAAGCACAGCGTAAGTGAAATAAGTGTTTTAGTTCGAGAGATCGAAGCGGCAATTTCAGCAAAAAAGTAGTGATCTGAGGTACCTTGATACCGTGCATATTTTAATTCTCGG
>CAIVOW010000087.1 GCA_903907665.1 uncultured Actinomycetes bacterium
ATGGATCACTAACCATTGCACAAACAGAACTAAAGAAAGAAGAGTCGCCCTATAAGCCGGACAACCTAAGACTCTGCGAAAAACACGCTCATTTTGCCGTTATTTAAACAGACTGCCCATGTTTCTTCCCATATGAAGTTGTGAATCAACTAAAAACAACTACAAACAACTTCGCTTAAGAGACTAACACCATCTCCTTGCTTTTCTTTGATCGTGCCTTACGTGCCGCTTCATCCATCTTTTCAGCTAGCGAAGCGGAATTACTTTCAAAGAGGTGCCCATAAGTGTCCATCGTTTCCATGATCGATTCATGGCCGCAGAGTTCTTGTATCTCTTTTGGTTGCGCTCCTTCGCCAATTAAAACCGAGACGCAGGTATGGCGAAGAATATGGAGATTTGTGCCTTTCGGAACCCCATGTGGGCGAGCATGCTCTCTAAACAAGTTACAAGCATTTTTGTATCGCATCTCCTTGCCGTCACGGTTCTGAAAAATTAATCCTTGTGGTCCGAGTCCGAACTTATTGATATGACTCTTAAGAATCTCACTCAGATCTGAAGAAAGGGCAATCTCGCGATAACTCTTCTTGGTCTTTAATGTTGGCTTGGTGATTTCGCTGAGCTTGCGGCTAATTTGTTGGTCTACAAGAATTCTTCCCTTTTCAAAATCAACTTGGCGCAAAGACAAGCCAAGGAGTTCTGAAGGTCGCATCGCTGTGTAATAACCAGTCCAGACTATTGCTCGAAACTTTGGACTCATGCTATTTGCAATCGCTTCCACTGTCTCATATTCAAGTGGTACGACTCGATTAACTCGGGAGGCTTTCTTTCGTTTCACCCGTGCCATCGGAGAGTCGACGAGGAACTTGTCGGCGACGGCAGCACGCAAAATTGAACCGAGCTGATTGCCGATGCTCTCAATATATTTTGCAGACAATGGCTTTTCGCCCACATCCTCGAGATTGTTCAACTGTGTGAGCCAAGTCTTTATTGTTGAGGGGGTAATTTTGTGCATGGGGTAATGGCCTAAATAAGGCAATATATGTTTGTTGATTTTGTACTGATATCCAATTTTTGTTTGATCATCGACATCAAGTGTTTGACGCCAAATAGTATCTATATACTCAAAAAGCGTAATGTTTGAGTCAATTGGATCAATGTATTTCTTACGCTTAATATCAACTTCCATTGCTTTGGCAAAGTCGAGTGCTGATTTAGCATCATTAAATCCTCCCTTCTCAGCATTTCTGCCATCTGGGCGATACCAACGTGCGTAGTGCTTATTGCCCTTCTTTCTAGTACTTGGCATTAGTTACCTCCACGTTTCTTCGTCAAAGATGCTTCCCGCTCGGGACCTGCAGACAGATTGAATTCCGTTAACCCCTCATCTGTTAACAAGCCACCTGCTTTTCCACCCCCTGAACTAGTGAGCCATTTTCTTCGCCGTGCAATTTTTAGCGCTACATGCACCAAATTTGTCTCGACGCCTAGATATTCTGCAGTTCTCTGGGCTGCCCTTCCCGTACTTATGCTGCATTGATCCACATAAATTTTTGCAATCAAAATTGCATCTTCTGAATTTGCTCCTGATATTTCAGAATTTTGACTTTTGGAATTCGTGCTTATGCTCAATGGATTACGAGTTCGACTTTCACTTATCAAAATTACAGAATCTTTTTTGCGTGATTCTCTCTGAAGCGTTGCCATAAGTAACTCCGCTCGTTCCAACAGGATTTCCCCTAGAGGCAATTTACGTAACTCACCTGCAGTTATAACTGAAGAGCTATCAGAATA
>CAIVOW010000088.1 GCA_903907665.1 uncultured Actinomycetes bacterium
AGAGGCGAGGTGAGTTAAGAGTGTTTGCCTTTATTTCCCGGCGCTTAGGCATACTTTTACTCATTCTCTTTGGTTCAAGTTTTATTTTGTATAACTTGACCGCTCTTTCTGGAGACCCAACTGAAGGGCTAAAATTCAGCAAAGATCCTAAGGACAAAGTCCAGCTTCTTGCACTCGTCAAACAACTTGATCTGCATACCCCGCCGCCGCTTCGTTACTTTAAGTGGATTAAGGGCATAGCTGGAGTCTTCACAGGTAACCTCAATTTTGGAACCACTCGCGATGGTAACTCAGTGCTAACTGAGCTTGCTGGGGCAATACCCGTAACTTTTAGATTGGTAATTTCTGCAACTATTTTGGCGATCATCCTTGGAATTATGTTAGGAATTGCGACCGCCCTGCGCCAATATTCTCGCTTTGACTATGTTGTTACATTCTTCTCGTTTCTACTCTTCTCACTTCCCATTTTCTGGGTTGCAGTTTTGTTGAAGCAATTTTTGGCTATTGATTTCAATAACTTTTTAGTATCAGGTTCTATCTCCGCATTTTGGATTATTGCATTTTCGCTTTTTGGCGGATTTTTCTGGGCCGGAGTCATCGGTGGCGAGCGTCGCAAGTTTCTTAAGATATTTGGAGTTTCTGCGATTTCTCATGCAGCAGTTTTTACCTACTTTAGTTTGACGCACTGGTTCTTACACCCAGGACTGGGACCAATCGTTATTTTGCTTATGTCGATTGGAATTGCTTTTGGAGTGACCCTTCTTTCGACCGGATTGGAAAATACACCAGCGGTTAAGGCAACGTTAACAATGGCCGGTTTAGGCGTTGTGATGTACTACCCAATTCAATACATTTTTGATCATCATTCTTCACTGCTCGTGCTGGTTGGACTTTTAATGCTGAATCTTGGCGTCTCAACCGGGCTAGGTTTATTTTTTGCAAAAGTCGACCGTGGTCCAATTGTGAGAACATCCATTATCGCGGGCTTTTGTATGAGCGCTCTCGTTGTGGTCGATCGGTTAATGAAGACATTTGCCCCATATCTATTACAAGATGGAGTTAATGGGCGACCTATTCCTACTCTTGGGCAAGCAGATATCTTGCTTCAGTCACACAATTTTTGGGTAGTTTTACTTGACCGTTTGGTTCACTTAATTCTGCCGACTCTTGCGCTATTACTTATTTCCTTTGCCGGATATATTCGATTTGCGCGAGGAACAATGCTAGAAGTACTCAATCAGGATTACATTCGAACTGCGCGCGCTAAGGGCCTCTCCGAGCGCACGGTAGTAATGCGTCACGCATTTAGAAATACTCTCATTCCCATCAGCACAATTGTCGTAGTCGATCTGGCTGGAGTCATTGGTGGTGCAATCATTACTGAACGAGTATTTGGATGGCACGCTATGGGTACCCTCTTCCAGAACGCACTTACTTCTTTTGATTTGAATCTTCTCATGGGTGTTTTCTTTGTGACAGCTTCTCTCTCCGTGCTGGCTAATTTAATCGCTGATTTACTTTATTCTTTCCTTGACCCACGCGTTCGAGTGGCAGGTAGCAAATGAAGATTGAAAAGACACCCAAGTCGATAGCGGATCGTGGCGAAGCGCCAATTTTTGCCCTAGACACTATTGGATTAACGCAGAGCCAGATTGTGCGAAAGCGCTTTTTCCAGCATAAGGCTGCAATCGCTTCAATTTTTATGTTGATATTTGTTTATCTGCTCGTCTACACCTCTTTGGGATTCAAAATTGGACCTTTAAACATCCATGGCTGGTGGAAATATTCGAGCACTGATTTGCCCGAATTAAAGTTTTGTAAAGATGGCACAGTTGGATGCCCAACCTTTAGTTTGCTACCGAAATTTCTTGGAGGCGCTGGCATCGGGATGGGTGAGCACCCATTTGGTCAAGATGATATTG
The DNA here is from genome assembly GCA_903907665.1 of uncultured Actinomycetes bacterium. The sequence goes on from CAIVOW010000088.1 coordinate 1,923, forward strand.
GCCGCGACTACTTCGCACTCGTGATGCGCGGTACCCAGCGTTCACTTCTCGTTACGGTAATTATTGGGGCTATTGCTGGATCTATAGGAACTGTCGTAGGAGCTGTTTCTGGATACTTCGGTGGAAAGATAGATGCCATCTTGATGCGTTTTGTGGATTTCTTAATAACTATTCCAGCAATCATTATCGGCGCGGTTGTCGGCTATCACTTTGGAAATCTAGGTGTAACTTTCTTGGCCTTCTATCTCGGACTTTTTTCATGGACCGGGTTATCACGCTTAGTTCGCGGAGAATTCTTAACGCTTCGAGAACGCGATTTTGTTGATGCCGCAAGAGTCGCTGGTGCGTCTAGTCGACGAATTATCTTTAAGCATATTTTGCCTAATGCCGTTGGAATCATCATCGTTTCAGTGACCCTTTTAATGTCTGGGGCAATATTGCTAGAGACGGCGCTCTCTTATCTTGGTTTTGGTGTAGTTGCGCCTGACGTTTCCTTGGGTCTGCTCATTAGCCAGTATCAAGATTCATTTACAACTCGACCATGGCTCTTTTGGTGGCCAGGATTCTTTATCATCACGATTGCTTTGAGCATCAACTTCATCGGAGATGGATTGCGTGATGCGTTTGATCCACGCCAACGCCGTCGGCTAAGTTTTAAAGATAAAGCACTAGCGCGCTCTATGAAGCGTGGTGCATAAGAATGCTTCTAGAAGCCAATTATGTTGAGTGCAATACCAAGCATCAGGCTTACAACGGTTATGGAAATACCGACGAAGTCATATCGGATAGAGCTTTCAACTCCGAGGATGCGTTTTTCGACGAAGTTATCCAATCGCATTTGAGCGATGTGTTTGGCGACGCCAGAATCACTTCGTGGGGATTCCCCGGGTCTCAAAGTTCCTTCGCTACCAACTTTGAGTCCACGCAATTCACTTGGATGGATATTTCTAGCGTGGTATCGACTTGGAGCGGGAGCAGCCCACGCATAGATAGTTTTTCCCTGGACAACAACGGACATGCTGTATCTGGCTTCGATGGAATCAACTTGATCCCATCCGAAAGTGAGTTCCTTGACGGGGTTCGAAATGGTTATGCCTTCGTCAAAGAAAACAATTTTAGGGCGGAAGAGAATTTGGTAGACCACAGAGCCTACGAAGATTGTCCAGACCGCAGTGATGATTCCAGTGCGTACGCCGTCGCTCAACCACGTTTGAATATTAATTCCCAGAACCAACACAGCGAAAGTGCCCACCATGAGGTAGCTAGTTTTCGTTCTGAAAATTTCTGGATTGGTCACGAAGTAATATTGTCACAGTTGGGCGGTAAATAGCATGAGCACTCAAGATAAAATGGATTTAACACCTGTTTTAAGTGTTAATGATTTTACTGTTGAATTTTGGGTTGATGGAATTTGGTATCCAGCAGCGAGCAACATGACTTTTGACGTCCATGCTGGCAAGGTCACGGCAATTGTGGGTGAATCTGGAAGTGGTAAATCCACTACCGCAATGGGAATAATGAGTCTTCTTGCATCTAATTCCCGCATGACTGGTAGCGTTAAAATAAAGGGCCAAGAAGTCATTGGGGCGCCCGCATCCGTATTACGTAAGTTCCGCGGCAAGGAAGTGGCCTACATTTTCCAAGAGCCGATGTCTGCTCTTAATCCGGTTTACACCATTGGTTTTCAAATAGTAGAAACCTTGCGGACTCATTTTGATATGGGACCAAAGGAAGCGCGCGCCCGTGCGGTCGAACTACTCGATATGGTTGAAATTCCAGACCCCGATAAGTCCTTTGAAAAATATCCGCATCAACTTTCAGGTGGACAAAGGCAGCGCGCCATGATCGCTCAGGCACTTGCATGCGATCCAGCCCTTCTTGTTGCCGATGAACCTACAACGGCTTTAGATGTAACCGTTCAAGCAGAAATTCTTGACTTGATGAGAGGACTTAAATCCCGTCTGAATTCTGCGATTCTCCTCATCACTCATGCGATGGGCGTTGTAGCCGATATGGCCGATGATATTTTGGTTATGAAAGATGGTGTGATTGTTGAAAGCGGTAGCGCTAAGCAAATATTTGAAAAACCAACACATCCATACACTCAGGATCTTCTTGCCTCTGTGCCGAAATTGGGACAAGTGGCCAAACGAAAACTTGTCGTGGACAGGTTGCACAATGATGTTCCAGTTTTGAAGCTTGAAGATGTCACCATCGAATACCCTAAGCGTGGACGTATTCCAGCATTTGTGGCCGTTAAGAATTTCAGTATAGAAATTTATCCAGGAGAAGTGCTGGGACTTGTTGGAGAATCTGGTTCTGGAAAAACGACTGTGGGTCGCGCAGCAATAGGTTTGCTTCCAAGCAAGCACGGAAAAATTCGCATAATGGGTAATGACATCAGTAATGCAACCCAAAGAGATTTATTTATGATCCGTCGACATACGGGTATCGTTTTTCAGGATCCTGCAAGCTCGCTAAATCCACGTTTGCCAATCGGTGAATCAATTGGCGAACCAATTTTTCTTGCTGGGCTCGCTAAGGGCGATAGCTTAAATCGCAGAGTTGAAGATTTATTGGATCAAGTGGAGCTTCCGCGTAGCTACAGGAACCGCTATCCACATGAACTCTCTGGCGGTCAGCGCCAACGTGTTGGTATTGCTCGAGCTCTGGCTCTGACGCCTGATCTTTTGATAGCAGATGAACCAACTTCGGCTCTTGATGTTTCAGTACAAGCGCGCTTTCTAGAACTCTTCCAAGAACTTCAGGAAAAATTAAAGTTCGCTTGTCTATTCATCAGCCACGATTTGGCGGTTGTAGATATTTTGGCCCACAGAATTGCTGTAATGCAGGATGGAGTATTGGTAGAAATAGGAGACCGAGACGATATTCTCAAGACCCCAAAGAATGCATATACGCAACGACTCATTGCCGCAGTTCCAGTTCCCGATCCTGAAGAGCAAGCACGCCGTCGCGCCGCTCGATTGGCCGCTAAGAGCTAATTCAAGTTTTGGGCTTGGGCGTTACCAGATTCGAACTCTCTCTGATTCAGGCAAGTAAAGGGCGTCGCCTTCTTTGACGTCGAATGCCTCGTAGAACTCATTGAGGTTTTTCACGATTTGGTTGCAGCGAAATTCACTTGGTGAATGCGGATCAGTAGCCAGACGTTGCTTTAGCTCCTCTATGCGGAGTTTTCCACGCCATACTTGTGCCCAACCAAGGAAAAGTCGTTGCACTCCCGTGAAGCCCTCTAAAACGGGCGCGGAGGTGCCATTTAAGGCGATTTCATATGCTTTTAAGGCAATTGTTAATCCACCAAGGTCTCCGATGTTCTCGCCAACAGTGAGGGCTCCATTGACATGCGAATCTGGCGTTTCGATCGGAAATAGTTTTTCGTATTGGGCGATTAATGCGCTGGAACGTTTTTCAAATTCAACGCGATCACTTTCTTGCCACCAATCGGTAAGGTTTCCATCACCATCATATTTTGAGCCTTGATCATCAAACCCATGGCCGACCTCATGGCCAATCACTGCCCCAATGCCACCGTAGTTCGCTGCATCATCAGCCTCAAGATCAAAAAACGGAGGCTGCAAAATGCCGGCAGGGAAGACAATTTCATTCATGCCTGGGTTGTAATAGGCATTCACAGTCTGCGGAAACATGTGCCATTCGGTGCGATCTACTGGCGCTCCGATTTTGGCGAATTCATACTCCATCTGGAATTTGGTGGTTGCCGCGATGTTAGCAATTACGTCGTCGGCAACAATTGCTAGCGCTGAGTAATCGCGAAACTTATCTGGATAACCAATTTTTGGATTGAACTTATCAATCTTTTCAAAGGCCTTTTTCTTCGTCTCAGAAGTCATCCAATCAAGGGCCCGAATATCCACGCGATATGCCTCAAGCAAGTTGTGGACGAGTTCGACCATCCGAGCTTTTGCAGCAGGTGGGAAATGTTTTGCAACGTAAATCTCACCAATCGCTTCGCCGAGCACTCCTTCGACAATGGAGACGCCTCGCTTCCATCGTTCACGCAGCTGCGGAGTTCCACTCAAGGTTGTGCCAAAAAAGGCGAAATTCTCTTCTACTAACGCCTTATTGAGAAATGGTGCTGATCCCGAAAGCAGGTGCCATTGCAACCAAGAACTCCATGCTGCCGCATCGAAATCACCCAGAAGTTGACCAAGTCCACTAAAAAATGAGGGTTGGCGAACAATGACGCTTTCAACAACTTTCTTTGGCGACTTTGATGCTTCGAGGTAGAGCTCCCAATCAAAGCCTTCAGATAATGTCTTGAGATCGGCATAAGAAAATTTGTTGTAAGTTGCAAGACTGTCGCGGTCACGCACTTGGTCCCAATGGTGGGAGGCGATCTGGGTTTCTAACGCTAAGACTCTTTGCGCGTGCTCTTTTCCATCTGGCAATCCCGCCAAGGTAAACATCTTTTCAATGTGGACTGCTAGCCCATCGCGTAAAACCGCATATTCATCTTCACGGTAGTACGCCTCATCGGGAAGGCTGATTCCGGATTGGCCGATGTATGCGATATTGGTATTGGAATCTTTATGGTCGGTTGTGATGAATGAGTAAAAAAGGCCACCATTTCCACGGGTTTCAAAATCTCCCATCAAGTGAATGAAGTCACTTGCGGTTTGAATGGAGGCAGCTGCCTTGAGTTCTTCAACTAGGGGAGTGATACCCAATTTTTCAATGCGATCTTCGTCCATAAATGAGCGGTAGAGGTCGCCAATCTTCTGGGCATTACTACCGGCTGGGTGGTCGTGCTGGGAAAGCTCTTCGATAATGTCGAAAACTTCTTTCTCTGCTTTCACTCGCAGGGCATAGAAAGCACCATCACCTGATCGGTCGGATGGGATAACACTCTCATCAAGCCATTTTCCATTCATGTGTCGGAATAGGTCATCTTGAGGCCGAATAGCTGGGTCTGCATGCTCGAAGGTAATACCGCTTTTTAATGTGGACATGCAGGAATCGTAATACAGCTACGGCAAAAGTTAGTTGTACAACTTTCAACTACCTGCGCTTTGGGGTCTAGAATCTACTCATGACAAATCAGAAGTCTCCAGGATCTAAGAATTCTGAGCCCCGCTGGCTCAATCCCCGTGAGATGAAGGCTTGGCGTGCATATATCCTCACCGCTCGTCGCCTTACCGAAGCCCTTGAGACTGACCTTGATTCGCATAATCTCTCCTTGCCTGATTATGAAGTGCTCGTCCGCCTTTCGGAGGCGCAAGGCCGGCGGATAAGAATGAGTGAGTTAGCCGAGGCGGCCCTGCTCTCCAAATCCCGCCTATCTCATCGCATGAAAGTGATGGAGAAGGCTGGCTGGGTGAAGCGTGAGGCCTGCAAGGAAGATCGTCGCGGACTGTGGGCGGTCATGACGGAAAGAGGTTGGAAGGCTTTAGTAAAAGCTGCGCCCGATCACACTAAAAGTATTCGAAATAGATTCGTTGATCATTTAACCGTGAAGGATCAAGAAGACTTGGCAAGAATTTTTGATCGTGTTCACGCCGAACTTCGCCTGCAGTATCTTGCTGAAAATGAAAAGAGCTGAGTAAAGAGTTACGTACAAGATTCCAATATTAATTTTTGGCAACAAAAAACCCCGCCGCATTCTTTTCAGAACACGACGGGGTTTTTAATTGCAAATTACTTTGCAGCAGCCTTCTTACGACGGCGCTTTGGAGCAGCCTTCTTAGCTGGTGCTGCTTTCGCAGCAGCCTTCTTACGGCGCTTTGGAGCAGCCTTCTTAGCAGCTGGCTTTGCAGCAGCCTTCTTACGGCGCTTTGGAGCAGCCTTCTTAGCAGCTGGCTTAGCAGCAGCTTTCTTACGGCGCTTTGGAGCGACCTTCTTTGCTGGAGCTGCCTTTTTAGCAGCTGCCTTCTTACGACGCTTTGGAGCTGGAGCTGCCTTAGCAGCTGCCTTCTTGCGACGCTTTGGAGCAGTTTTCTTAGCTGCAGCCATGTACATCTCCTATCAGAATGGTCCGATCCGTCACCGAACCTGTTCAAGGAGAATCGTGACAGTAAATGCACTAAGAAGCCACTATTTTCGATATAAAAGTGAGTGCGTGTCGCAACAATCTTTTTTTCACTTTTTATGCATTTTCGACTTTTTTAAAGAAAATTATTACTCGATGTTGGGATCTTTACTCTTCTTCGCCCTCTGTTCAATCGCATATACATTGGTTTTCAAATCAAAATTGCGAAATTCAGGCAATTTTCCGGCGACTAGCGAGACCAAGCCGATGCATAAAAGCCCGCCAGAGATGACTGAAGTGCGTAGCGAGGTGACTGCTGCAGTCGTACCGGCGCGTAACTGACCACCCAGAGGTCCGACTGAGTAGGAGAGAAGTTCAAGACCCGCTAATCGACCACGATACTCATCATCGATTGTCTGATTCCAGAGATTGCTCCGGCAGAGGGCGCTGACTTCGTCGGAAGCTCCGGCGAGGCCAAGAAATAGAAGAACCAACCAGAGAGAATTGGACATTCCTGCTAGTGCGATGCACGCACCCCAACCAATTGCAGCGAAGGTGATTGCCCGACCATGCCTCGTGAAATTTCTAGTCCAGCCACTTGTTGCAGTGACCACCAGGGAGCCGACAATTCCCACTGAGTAAAAGAAGCCAAGAGCCCAGCGGGAGTGAATTTGATCGGCCCAAAATGGGAAGAGGGCATTTGGCATGGCGAAGAACATGGCGGTGAGATCAATAAAGTAAGTACCGACCAAATCCTTACGGGATGCGGCGTACTGCAGGCCACCAAACATAGCTTTGATGGGTTTAGCAGCACCATCTTTCAATGGAGGAACCGCTGCGATGCGAAGTATGAAGCCAACGGAGATCACATAGGTCACGATGTCGATTCCAAATGCCGCTTTCACCCCACTCGTTGCGATAATCAAACCGGCGAGACCAGGGCCAATGATCGCGCTGAATTGCCAACGTAGTCCCATCAGCGCCATGGCTGCCGGTAGGTCTTCGTGCGCTACTAGCCTAGGGATCATCGCGCTATAACTTGGCCCCCGCAAGCCGTCAACGGCTGAAAAACAAGCAGCAACGATGTAAAGCAGCAACAGATGAGGGTGGGATAGGAGTGCATTTCCTAGGAGCGCCGCGGAGCAGAGTAGGGCTCCAACTTCACAGCGCCAGACCATCTTCTTCCGGTCCACCGAATCCGCCAGGACGCCACCCCAGAGGGCGAAGATGATAAGCGGGAGTATCTCTACCGCGCCCATAGCGCCAACAGCAATGTACGAGTTGGTCAGCTCTTTTATTTGGAAGGGGAGTGCAACGAGGGTTAATGCAGAGCCAAAACGGGTGACAAGACCCGATATAAAAATATATCGCAGGTTTTTATTCTTGCGCAGCGGGGATAGATCAATCGCAAATCGCGCCATTGGGAGAGCCTAGTGAAAGGTCTGCGCATCGGCGGGAAATATGCCTGAAGCAACATCTTCCATCCACTCTTTTACCCCACTCGAGATTTCGCTGCGCAGGTTCCTATACGCCTTAGCGAACCGTGGTGCGTTCTCGGTCAGCCCCATGAGGTCGGTCCACACGATGACCTGCGCATCGCAGTGTGGCCCTGCCCCAATTCCGATTACGGGGATGTCGAGAACGGCAGAAATATCAGCTGCGAGTTCGGAGGGGACCATCTCCAGGACGAGAGAGAAGACACCTGCGCTTTGCAGCGCCTTGGCATCTTTGATAATTCGGGCAGCGTCATCGCCTCGCCCTTGCACTTTGTAACCTCCGAGCGCATAAACCGATTGCGGTGTGAGACCAAGATGCCCCATCACAGGGATACCCGCTCCGATAAGTTTTTTGATCTGCGGGACAACTTTTTTACCGCCCTCAAGTTTAACCGCATGGACCCTGGCCTCTTTAAAGAGTCGGGAGGCGCTCTCCAAGGCCTGCTTGGGCGATTTCTCGTAACTTCCGAAGGGAAGGTCAGCGACCACCATTGCGCTCTGAGAGCCTTTTACAACAGCTTTGGAGAGCATAATCATCTGTTCCAAAGTTACGGGGATCGTGTTCTCTTCCCCCAGAAAGTTATTGCCGGCGCTATCACCGACGAGAAGCACTGGGATTCCTGCCTCATCGAAGATGGCGGCAGTCATCTCTTCATAACTTGTGATCATGGACCACTTTTCGCCGCGACTTTTCTTGGCGGCCAGCTCTGAAATAGAGGTGCGATGGGTTCGACCGTTCGACATATATTCCCCTTAAGGCTCGCTGCCAGTTCTGGTCCGCGGCTTGTAATAAGTCTAGCGATAAGCCCCACTTGGTAGTGCCGCGGGTAGGATTTATTCATGAGCCCACAGGTCATAGGTCAGCTTCGCGTGGGCTTGGCACAGGTAAATCCAACGGTGGGAGCCCTGGAGGCCAATTCGAATTTAATTCTGGAGTATGCCGAAAAAGCCGCGACCGCAGGAGTGCACCTCTTGGTTCTGCCAGAGATGGTTTTGACTGGATACCCCGTCGAAGATCTCGCCAATCGCGCGACCTTCCGGCTCGCCTCTCAAGCAGCGCTGGCAACACTTGCTACAAAATTAGGAGATTTCGGAGATCTCGTCAGTGTCGTTGGCTATCTCGAAGAGAGCGCCTCGCGCCGTCCACAAAATGCCGTTGCCATCATTCATCGTGGAAAAGTGCTCGCCACATATATCAAGCACCACCTTCCAAATTATGGTGTCTTTGACGAATATCGAAATTTTGTTCCAGGAGAAAATTCGCTAGTAATCCGTCTTCATGGAATCGATATAGGAGTTGCGATCTGTGAAGATATTTGGCGTGAAAAGGGACCGGTCGCCGCACTCGCGGCCCGTACCGTGGGATTGGTAGTCGTTCCAAATGGAAGTCCCTTTGAGAGAAATAAAGATGATGTGCGGGCTGCGCTCATTCGCCGCCGCGCTAGAGAGATTGGCGCCCCGCTTCTCTACGTAAATATGACCGGCGGCCAAGATGATCTGGTCTTTGATGGAGATAGCATCGCTGTATCCGCGACCGGTGAATTGATTGCACGCGCTCCACAATTCGATGATGGGCTATTGGTTGTCGATCTTGATGCCAAGGCTTTGACGAGCAATCCAGATCTTGTCATCAGTGAAGAGCGAGTTGGCGGCTATCTAAAGATTAATCACGGTATTGCTCCTCGCTTAGAGATCGAGGGCGAAATCTGGCAAGCGCTCGTAGTTGGCCTACGAGATTATGTTAAGAAAAATGCATTTCCCTCGGTTATCCTCGGCCTCTCCGGTGGTATCGATTCTGCTGTAACCGCAGCGATCGCTGCTGATGCAATTGGCGCAAAGCGGGTCCATGGAATCGCAATGCCGAGCCAGTACTCATCGGACCACTCATTGAGCGACGCAGCAGATTCGGCAAAGCGAATCGGCCTCAATTTCCGAGTCATTGAAATCCAGGGGATGGTGAATGCTTTCCTCAACTCTCTCGGCCTGACCGGGCTAGCGGAGGAGAATGTGCAGGCTCGCGTTCGGGGCACCACCTTGATGGGGTTGTCGAATCAGGAGGGCCATCTCGTTCTCGCCACCGGAAATAAATCAGAGCTCGCAGTTGGATATTCCACGCTCTATGGTGATGCCGTTGGGGGATATGCACCCATTAAGGACTTGTTGAAATCCGAGGTTTGGGCCATTGCCCGTTGGCGCAACAAGGTCGCGGCTGCGCGCGGCGAGCGTGAACCGATACCCCTCAACTCGATCACGAAAGAGCCCAGTGCTGAACTGCGGCCAGATCAGAAGGACAGCGATTCTCTCCCCGATTATCAACTTCTGGACCAGCTACTAACTATCTACATCGAAAATGATGGCGGTCTCCAAGGTCTGATTTCCGCAGGTTTTGATGCAGAGCTCGCTACAAAGGTGATTCAGATGGTGGACCGCGCCGAATACAAGAGACGCCAATACCCGCCCGGCCCCAAGATCTCAAGGCGAGCCTTTGGAAAAGATCGCCGCCTGCCAATTACCTCAGGCTGGCGCGAAAATATACCTCCCTCTTAAATTCCTGTGACCTCCACACGGGCTTTGATTTGTCATCTGAGTAGGACCTGTTTATTATTTGCTCAGGTCACGAGTTCCAGTTTTTAGCCCCGGCTTACTGGACGGCA
>CAIVOW010000089.1 GCA_903907665.1 uncultured Actinomycetes bacterium
CCAACCGCATAAACTTCAGATACTCCCAAGAGTTCACATGCTGCCAAGATTGTCGGGTGTGGCAAGCCGCCATGTTCTTTTTGCGGAGGCGATGCAACTGCAATGCTTTTTACTTTTGCGATTTGAGCTGGAATGACATTCATAAGTACCGAACTTGGATAGACAGCTTTTCCGCCTGGAACATAAAGCCCTACTCGATCAATGGGAATCCAGCGTTGAGTGACCACGCCTCCATCCACCACGGCCGTAGTGTGCTCACTGCGAATTTGATCTGAGTGAACTTTCTTGATTCGAATTATTGCTTCATCAAGGGCTGCTCGAATCGCTGGATCCAATGCTGCGAGCGCTTTCACAAGCTCTTCTTGAGGGACTCGAATATGGGAGGGAGTAACGCCATCAAATCGCGACGCCAATTCTTTCAAAGTAGATTCGTTCCCATTTTTGACTGCATCCAACACTGGGGCAATCTCGGTAAGAGCAGAGTCGATATCCATAGCAGCCCGCGGCAAAGCGGACTTATATTGGCTCTTCGTGAGCTGCTCTCCACGTAGGTCAAGGCGACGAATAATCACCAAACAATTCTACTTGCTGGCCAGCGTCGACTATCTCCTATTAATTTGCTGTGAAAGAGTTGCCTAGCTCACGGGGAGGCAGTCTGGGCCAAGCACTTGTTTCAAATCAGCCGACAAACTTGGCGATGCAGTTACTCGCAAGTCATCGTCTAGTTTCATGACGATTCCCGCCTTGCCATCATCTAGGCGAAGGTGAACCTCACGGGAGCCTGGATGCGAACGTAAAATCTCTTTCATCCGGTCCACTAATGGCGGGGTGACTCGCGAAGATTCCACAGTAATTAAGAGTGGTCCTGTTGGGCCTTGATTAACATCGGGCATTGTCATTTCAATTGCTGTAAATCTCAGGGCTTCCTCACGCTTATCGACCCGGCCACGAACTACCACTACTCGATCTTCAACCAGATTTAGTGCATGAGTCGTATATGCGTTGGCAAAGAACATAACATCTTGTGCGCCTTCAAGATCCTCAACCGTGACAATTGCCCAAGCATTACCCTGCTTAGATACCTTGCGTTGAACTTGAGTGATCAATCCCCCGATAGAAATAATCTGCTCGTGCGCGATTCCTTCATCTGAAAGCTGGCCGATAGGTATGTCAACAGCGGCACGCAATATATGTTCTACGCCGAGGAGCGGATGATCTGAGACATAGAGTCCCAGCATTTCACGCTCATATGCCAGGAGTGCAGACTTATCCCATTCGCCCTGCGGAATCGTAAGGTCAACATCCGTTAACTGAGTATCACCAATAGGAGCTGAACCGAAGAGATCAAATTGCCCAATTGATTCTGCCCGTTTGGATTCATTCACTGCATCTATCGCTTCCAGATAAACCATCATTAATCCTTTGCGAGAATGTCCTAGCGAATCAAAAGCTCCTGCTTTAATCAGAGATTCAATTGTCTTTTTATTGCAGACAATTTGATCCGCTTTTGCGAGGAAGTCTCCAAAAGATTCATAACGTCCCTTAGCCTCGCGATTTCGGACAATTGATTCAGTGACGTTCTCTCCGACATTGCGAATTGCACTTAATCCAAAACGGATATCACCGCCGATTGCAGCATAATCTGAGAAAGATTCATTGACATCAGGTGCAAGGACTTTGATTCCCATTCTGCGACATTCATTTAAGTATTGAGCACTCTTGTCTTTATCATCTCGTACGCTCGTTAACAGCGCGGCCATATATTCTGTCGCGAAATTCGCTTTCAGGTAAGCAGTCCAGTCAGAAACTAGACCGTAGCCGGCAGTATGCGAACGGTTAAATGCGTAATCAGAAAAGGGAATAAGTGTTTCCCACAATTTTTTTATAGCTCCTTCTGAGAAGCCATTTTCTTTCATGCCAGCTTCGAAATTAACATACTCTTTATCTAGAATATCTTTATTCTTCTTACCCATTGCTTTTCGAAGAAGGTCAGCGCGACCGAGCGAGAAGCCTGCAACCTTTTGAGCAATTGCCATTACTTGTTCCTGGTAAACAATTAAGCCATATGTATCATCTAAAATCTCACTCAGTGGCTCAGAAAGTTCTGGATGAATTGGCTCAACAGGCTTGCGCCTATTCTTACGATCTGCATAATCGGTATGAGCATTAACGCCCATTGGACCAGGTCGATAGAGCGCTAAAACCGCTGAAATGTCTTCAAAGGAGTCTGGCGACATCTGTTTAAGTAGCGAACGCATTGGGCCACCATCTAGCTGGAAAACCCCTAACGTCTCTCCTTTGGAAAGAAGTTCAAAAGTTGGAGCGTCATCCAATGTGAGAGTTGCAAGATCCACATCTACACCGCTATTTTTCTTAATGTTCTCTAGGCAGACATCGATAACAGAAAGATTTCGAAGCCCAAGAAAGTCCATCTTGAGCAGTCCTATAGCCTCACAAGCACCCATATCAAATTGAGTAATGATAGCGCCATCGCTATCTCGGCGATGTAAAGGAATAACATCTAGCAGCGGCTCGCGCGAAAGAATGACGCCGGCAGCATGCACTCCCCACTGACGCTTTAATCCCTCAAGGCCACGAGCAGTATCCACAATCTTCTTGGCATCAGGATCGGTTTCGTAGATTGTTCTAAATTCTCCGGCCTCTCCAAAACGATCATCCTTTGGATCAAATATCCCAGTAAGAGTTATATCTTTACCCATAACTGTTGGTGGAAGAGCCTTCGTTATTTTGTCCCCTATTGCGTATGGATACCCAAGTACTCGTGTTGCATCTTTTAGGGCTTGTTTTGATTTAATATTGCTGTAAGTGATGATTTGCGCGACGCGGTCTTCACCATAAGTATCAGTCGCATATTGAATCATTTCTGAGCGACGACGTTCATCGAAATCTAAATCGATATCTGGCATGGAAATACGTTCTGGATTGAGAAAGCGCTCGAAAAGTAAGCCGTGGCGGATTGGATCTAATTGCGTGATCCCCAGCGAATATGAAACTAGTGAACCCGCAGCGGATCCTCGGCCAGGGCCAACGCGAATTCCCACATCACGAGCATGGGAGCACAAGTCAGCTACAACGAGAAAATATCCGGGAAACCCCATCGTGATCATGACGCTGAGTTCAAAATCTAAACGCTCTTGATAACCCTCAGGGATAGATCCACTAAACCGCGCAGCGAGTCCTTCATTAGCTAGCCGAGTCAGCCAAGTTATTTCGGTCTCTCCATTTGGAACAGGAAACTTTGGAAGAAGATTTTCTCCTTCTCGCATTGTTATATTGCAACGCTCTGCAATCAAAAGTGTGTTGTCGCATGCCTCCGGCATATCTGAAAAGAGGTCCCG
>CAIVOW010000090.1 GCA_903907665.1 uncultured Actinomycetes bacterium
TCTCTTCGACACTCAGTCTGCCATCAACCACCACATAACGATCTGGATCCACATTGGCTAAGTTCAAGAATTCGTTACGCACGCGCTCATGGAAATCTATTGGTTCAGATTCCAAGCGATCTTTAGACTTTAACCGCCCAATTCCAACATCGGCCGGTAAATCCAAAATAATCGTTAGTGTCGGTGTCAATTGTTCTGTTGCCCAACGACTAATTCGCGCAACTTCTGAAGGTTGCAATACGCGCCCCGCGCCTTGATAAGCAATGGATGAATCTAAATAGCGATCAGTAATCACAACTGTGCCAGCATCGAGTGCCGGGCGAATCATCGAGTACACATGGTGGGCACGATCAGCTGCGTAAATCAACGCTTCGGCGCGCGGTGAGATATGCCCCGTCTCATTTGCCAGCAAGATCCCCCGCAGCTTCACACCTAAATCAGTACCACCCGGCTCGCGCGTCAACAACACAGTCTCGCCAATGGACTCTAAATATTCCTTCAACATTTTGCTCTGGGTAGATTTTCCTGAACCTTCTCCGCCTTCAAAGGAAATAAAAATACCCTTATGTGTAGCCCCAGTAATTCCACCAAGCTCGCCACGAAAAGCCATCATGATGTCTGACCACAAGGAAATATTTGGGCGATCCTTCATCGTGCGATATGAAATGACACCAACCGTAACGCCAATTAAGCCAGCCCCAAACATCGTAAAAGCAGCTCCGTTATACGAGACCTGGAATTTTGCGAACTTAAATGTATGTCGCCCAATCGCAGCTGCAATCGCAGGAGAGATTGCTAAAACTAGAACCAATGAAATACGAATGAGTGATTGTACGAATGCAAATGTGCGCCCGCGCACCTCATCCTCGACTTCAAGTCCCAGCATCGTGAAACCCGTGACCCACGAGAGGCCTGCGAAAGCACCCAATAAAACCACTATAAATAGGGCTAAAACGAGGTTTGTAACCGACGCTAAAACAATCAAAAACACACTAGAGATAGTTAGTGAAGCGCCAAAGGTTCGTCGGCGAGAGAACTGTCCGAATATCTTTGGTCCCAGTGAAATTCCCAAAGCTAGACCCAAGAAAACCGCTCCAAACAAAACACCATAAGCAGCATCACCAGCGCGAAGATCGCCCACAAAAGTACGAGCCAAACCAATAACAGCGCCCGCCGCAAAGAACGCCCCCAGCATTCCCAAAATTAAACCGCTAATGACTTTGTTGCTCTTTACAAACTTAAAGCCCTCAAAGAGTGATTTGCCAATATTTTCTGACTTTGCCTGTTTATCTGCTGCGCCTTTCGGCAACATCTTAAGTTGATAAACAACAAATGCCGTATATAAAAACGAGAGTGCATCTACATATAAGGCAATATCTGCAGGTGTAAAGAATTTAGTATGTTTTAAACCAGCGCCCGCGACCGCAACCAAAGCGAAGACAATTGATGCAACTGGAGCAGTTCCATAAGACGCCAACAACGTCACCTGATTTGCAGATTCTAATTTCGCCTTCGGAACCAAATTCGGTACCGATGCTTCCTTCGCAGGAGACCAGAACAACGTCACCGCTTCAACTAAAACTGTTGCGGTATAAAGCCAGAAATAATTACCCACCAAAGGAATTGAAAGATATAAACCAAAGCGCAAAATATCGCAGACAATCATCAACCGACGTCGATCAAAACGATCGGCGATTACGCCGGCAATTGGCCCCAGAAAAACTGCAGGCAGCAAACGAACAATAAAGACACCAGCAATAGCAAAGTTAGCCTTCTTATAATCCGAACCCGCTAATTGTTGCGCAAGCGCCGTTGTGGCCAGCAAACCCAACCAATCACCAAAAGATGAGAAGGCCATTGAATTCCAAAGCTTCCTAAAAGCCGGGATCGATAAGACACTTCTGGAATCCGCTTGCGCCGGGGCGCCGGGATACGGCAATTGCTGCGACATGGGGGGAGTCTATCGGGCAGCCATTTGATGGGTTATTTAGGCAATTTTCCTTCGAGATCGCGATCTTTTAAA
>CAIVOW010000091.1 GCA_903907665.1 uncultured Actinomycetes bacterium
TAATCGGCGTAACGACGTGGGAAGCCCTTTATTCCAAGCCAATGTTGGATAAGGAAAGTTAAGTGGAAGCCAACGAAAAGAGTCCAGAAGTGGATCTTTCCAAGGCGATCATTGAGCATATGTCCGGTCATCTTTGGCCACCAGAAGTAGAAGCCACCAAACATCGCAAAGACCACAGTACCGAAAAGAACATAGTGGAAGTGAGCAACAACAAAGTATGAAGCTGACACTGCAAAGTCCATCGGTGGTGAAGCCAGAATAATTCCAGTTAGCCCACCAAACAGGAAGGTAATGAGGAAGCCAATGATGAACAACATCGGCGTCTCAAAAGTAAGAGCCCCGCGCCACATTGTGCCAATCCAGTTGAAGAACTTAACGCCTGTTGGAACACCAATCAGGAATGTCATAAACGAGAAGAAGGGAAGTAAAACTTGTCCGCTTGCGAACATATGGTGAGCCCAGACTGCAACTGAGAGAGCTGAGATAGCAATCGTTGCTGCAATCAAACCTTTATAACCAAAAACAGGCTTACGCGAAAAGACTGGAAGAATCTCTGTGGCGATTCCAAAGAATGGAAGAGCCAAAATATAAACCTCAGGGTGACCGAAGAACCAGAAGAGATGTTGCCAAAGCATTGCACCGCCGTTGGCCGGATCAAAAAGATGTGAACCAAATAAGCGGTCACATTCAAGGCCGAGGAAAGCTGCCGCAAGAGGCGGGAATGCAAGAAGTACAAGAATCGAGGTTAAGAGCGCATTCCATGTAAAAATCGACATCCGGAACATCGTCATGCCTGGAGCGCGCATTGTGAAAATCGTGGTGATGAAGTTGACGCCAGAAAGAATCGTTCCAATACCGCTAAGTGCCAAACCAATGATCCAAAGGTCGCCACCTACTCCAGGAGAGTATTGCGAATTAGAAAGTGGCGCGTATGCAGTCCAACCAAATGATGCTGCTCCCCCTGGACTTAAGAATCCAGCGAAGGCCATTAAGCCACCAAAGAGATACATCCAGTATGAGAACATATTTAAACGCGGAAATGCCACGTCGGCTGCGCCAATTTGTAGCGGCATGATCACGTTTGCGAAGCCCACAAAAAGTGGCGTTGCAAACATAAGTAACATGATTGTTCCGTGCATCGTAAATATCTGGTTGTACTGCTCCATGCTAAAAAATTGCAATCCAGGGGCGGCTAATTCACTTCGAAGTGCGAGCGCCAAAATTCCAGCAATAATGAACCACGTGAAAGAAGTAATGAGATACATATAACCGATTGTTTTATGGTCAGTTGAAGTAACCCACTTAACGAAGAGGCGTCCCTTGCTCTCCTTGCGAGTTTTGCCCGCAGCATAACTAGACGAGAGTGCCGCTGTTGGCTCTGCAAACGTTGTCATCTTTATGCCACCTTCACTGAATTGATATATGTCTGGTAATCAGCCGGTGAAACTACTTTCACCTTAAAGAGCATTTGTGAGTGCGCGCGTCCGCACAGAATGTTGCAACGTCCAGGAAATTCACCAATATTATTGGCTGTAAATTCAAGATGATTCTCAACCCCTGGCAAAGCTTGAATTTGAATCATAAATTCAGGAATCCAGAAACCGTGGTCCACGTCATTTGAGTTAATTGTGAAACGTACTTTCTGGCCTTGTGGCAAGACCAACGTCGGAGTTTGCTCCGGAGTGCCGGTCACGGTTGGTTTAGCAGCGGCATCATCATATGTAAATTGCCACGACCACTGAATTGCATTGACATGGATGCTATGAGCGGCTGGTGATTTATCAACGTGCGTAATTTTAGTTTCAGCTTTAGCGGTGTAAAAGAAAAGAACTGCAACAATGATGAATGGAATAATCGTGTAAGCAATTTCTACAGGAACGTTGTACTGAGTTTGGCGCGGAAAATCCTCGTTCTTCTTGCGATGGAAAAAGACCGGCCAGATAATAAGAATTGCGGTAAAGACGCCAACAACGCCTGCTGCGATCCAAGAATAAATCCAGAGCGAATGGCTCTGTTGGTTGACTGATGAAGCATCAGGGGAAAAGCCACCCGATGCGAAAGCAGAACCTTGACTGATAAACGTTGCCACCGAGAGTGTGCCGAGGGCGAGCGTGGATGTGAAGGCTTTGCGCATGGGCCAAGGATACTTGCCGGACTCCCCAGTATTCGCCCACCGCCACATTCAGGGGTACCGTAGAGAGCGTGGTTCCTATCACAAGTGCGTTCCAATCAGAGGCTCCCCTCCATCCGAAGGCTGCCCAGCTGCTCGCCGACGTCTTCGACCGGGGATGGGCTGACCCTGCCAAAATCCATCAGGACTCTCGTACTACAGGAGCACTTCTTTATGAGGCAAAAGAAACCTTCGCCGGAGCATTTGGTGTCAGACCCGATGAAATCTACTTCTTAGGCGAGCCACCACTCGGATTTCATCTGGGCATTAATGGATTAACCGAGCAGGATTCGCGATTATTTTATTCGGGGACTGACCGTGCTCCCGTCCATGCAATTGTTGATGGTAGAAATAATCACGGTTTTAAAAACGAATTAGATTCAACGCAACAATCTAGCCCTGTAGATATTTTGGTCTATCAAAGCGTCAATCCAGAAACTGGAATTCATAAAGCTAAGCCCGAGGATTTTATGGGACGAGTTTTTGTAGATAACACTGCATACGGTGTTCACTCCCATTTACCCGCGAACTGGGCTACCGCTGCCTGGCAATCGCGGTCATGGCAAGGACCGGCAGGACTGGGAGTATTCGCGGTCCGAACGGGAGCGCATTGGCATAACCCACTCCCCCACAATGATTCCTCGAAAGTTCCACAATCATTTTCCATCCCGCTTGCGTTAGCAAGCGCCGTGGCTCTTGAAAATTTCACTAAGGATTACGTGGAAAGCCATAACCGCATAAAAGAATTCAAGAGTGCGATCACTCAGTACTTGGTCAACGATATTGGTGGCGCCATGCTCGTTGGAGACCTACACCGCGATTCACCATTCCTCATGTCGGCTTTAATCAATGACATTGACGCAGAAAAGCTTGTCAATGATTTAAATCAACGAGGAATTTTCGTTGATTCTGGATCGGCTTGTAACAGCTCAAATTTGCAACCAAGCCACGTACTTGCAGCCATGGGATTACCTACAGCTGGGAATATTCGCCTTACTATCCATCCTCAAACCACGCAGGAAAATATTGATATTTTGCTAAAAAATCTTAAAGAGCTCGTAGCTGAGCAACGCCTGTAATTAGCTAGCCAATAAGACGAGGATGCAGATGGGGCTCAATTTCACTGGCAACGCTGGCTCCATAAGCTTCGCTAAGGCGTTGAAGGAATTCTGATTTATCAAAGCGATATTCCTGTGTGCCCTTATTTTCTAAACAATAAGTAGCTAGTAACGAACCAATCTGCGCACATCGTTCATGGCTCAAACCCCACGAAAGTCCTGCTAGAAAGCCAGATCGAAAATTGTCTCCAACTCCAGTTGGATCAATTTTCGCTCGCTCGTGCGGCACACCAACATGGATGGTCTCTTTTCCGTGTTCTTCGATGCGGGCGCCTTGAGCCCCAAGAGTTGTGATGCGAACTTGTACTTGAGCAAATAGTTCCTCATCACTCCAGCCAGTTTTTTGCAGAGTCAAAGCCAGTTCATATTCGTTTACAAATAAATACTTAGCTCCTTGAATGAGCAATTTAATTTCTGGGCCATGCATTCTTGCCAGTTGCTGGGAAGGATCTGCGGCGAAAGGGATACCGAAATGGCGTGCAGTTTCAGAATAACGAACCATCGCTTCAGGATCATCAGGAGAAATAATGAGCAGGTCAAAATTACCAACCTTCTCGACGATTGGTTCCAATTCAATTTCGCGAGCTTCACTCATGGCACCGGGGAAAAAGGAAGCTATTTGATTATGTTCAAGATCAGTTGTCACCATGAAAGTAGCTGTATAGAGCTTCTCTGAGACTTTTACATGCGAGGTGTCTACACCGTGACGCTTTAACCAGGCGTCGTAATCAGGCCAATCTTTGCCGACCGCAGCGATCAAAATTGGTGTGAGTCCGAGCGCGCCCATCCCAAATGAAATATTTGCAGCACATCCCCCACGCCTGATTTCAAGTGAGTCAACCAGAAAAGAAAGTGAGACGGAGGTGAGTGCGCCGTCAACAAGTGAATCCTTGAATTTGCCTTCAAAGGTCATCAAGTGATCATTGCCGACAGATCCGGCCACGCCAATTCTCATGAAGGTAGGTTACTGAAAATTAAGAGAAAGAATCAGGTTAGTTGAATGAATCGCCACACGCACAAGAACCTTGTGCATTTGGATTATCAATCGTGAAACCTTGCTTTTCAATCGTGTCCACAAAATCAACTGATGCGCCCATGAGATACGGGGTGCTCATCTTGTCTGTGACAACTTTTACAGTGCCAAACGCTGTGACGGTGTCGCCTTCAAGAGCTCGGTCATCAAAATACAACTGGTAACGCAGGCCGGAGCAACCGCCAGGTTGAACAGCAACGCGAAGGCTTAAATCGTCGCGACCTTCCTGTGCAAGCAAGGCAGCAACCTTCACTGCAGCAGCATCTGTAAGGCCAATTCCGGTAGCGGTGCTTGTGATGTTCACTTCTGTTGTGCTCATAATTCTCTCCGATATCTCGTTCCTGTAGGTAAAGGTTACTCCAAAAAGATTGCTCTATGGCTACCCTATGCGTATGGCACTCACTGACCTGCTCCTCGCGAAGCGGACTGATCTATCGAGCGAGCGTGGAGTCTCATGCGATGGGGCCTTGCCAGAACAAAGCGATCCTTCGCTCCTAGAACGCGCAATAGCTGCAAAGAATTCCCTAGGCGCTAGAGCCATGATTTTGGGTCATCATTATCAGCGTGATGAAGTGATCCAATTCGCCGACATCACGGGTGATTCATTCAAGCTGGCCCAGGCTGCCGCCTCTAACTCTGATGCTGAATTGATTTTTTTCTGTGGTGTTCACTTTATGGCCGAGTCGGCCGATATTTTAACAACGGCATCTCAGAAAGTAATTCTTCCCGATCTGGCGGCTGGCTGTTCGATGGCAGATATGGCATCCATATCTGCAGTTCAGGAATGCTGGAGCGTTCTCAAGAAATTAGATGTTGCTAAGCACACAGTTCCAATCACGTATATGAATTCTACTGCGGCCATAAAAGCGTTTACTGGCGAGAACGGCGGCGCTGTCTGCACCTCCTCCAATGCCGAGAGGGCAATGACTTGGGCGCTTGAAAAAGGCGAGAAGATTTTCTTCTTGCCAGATCAACACCTAGGACGCAATACCGCCGTACTCAAATTGGGACTAACCCTGGCCGACTGCCAAGTATGGAATCCGTGGAAGCCAAATGGTGGACTTACAGATGATCAGATTCGATCAGCCAAGGTTTTGCTCTGGCGTGGTCACTGTTCTGTGCATGGGCGTTTTTCTGTCGATAATATTTCAGATGTTCGGAGTCGTATTCCCGGAGTGCAAGTTCTCGTTCATCCAGAATGCCAGCACCCTGTAGTTTCTGGCGCTGATGTTGTCGGAAGTACCGAGTTCATCATCAAGACTGTGGAGAACTCACCAGCTGGTTCTAAGTGGGCAATTGGAACCGAGCTCAATCTTGTTCAACGTCTAGCAAATACACACAAGGATAAAGAAATTTACTTCCTTGATAAAACAGTCTGCTACTGCTCCACGATGAACAGGATCGATTTGCCCCACCTGGTGTGGGCCATGGAATCAGCGCTCGCGGGCCGTGTTGTGAACCAGATAAGCGTGGATCCAGACGTTGCTCGCCATGCCAAAGTTGCGCTAGACCGAATGCTGGCTCTACCGTAACCACATGACTGAAGAGACCACTCCAAATAAGAAGAACCGGCCGACGCCTAAGCGCAAAGAAGCGCAAGCCGCTCGTAAGGTAAATGCTCTAGCTCCAGTAGTTTCAAAGGAGGGGCGCAAGCGCGACAAGGAAGAAACTCGTGCACGCCGAGCCGAACAACGAATCGCTTATATGCGCGGAGATGAGAATGCTCTTCCAGCTCGCGATCGCGGAGTTGCTAAACGCTGGGTACGTAACTACATCGATTCTCGTCGCACAATCGGCGAATATTTTATGCCTTTAATTTTCGGAGTACTAATTCTTACTGTAATTCCAAATAGATATATTCAGCTTGCGGCGATTTTCTTAATGTATCTCGCGATGCTCTATACCTTTGTTTCCGGTTTCTTCATGACTCGTAAAATCCGCAAAGAAGTTGAAGCGCGCTTCCCTGGCGAACCTACAAAAGGCATCGGCATGTACGGATTCCTACGCTCAACTCAGATGCGCCGAATGCGTGCACCTTCACCACAAGTAAAGCGCGGAGAAACTTTTTAAAACTGCAATTCTTTAAGCTCGAGGATTTGGACTTACAGTTTTTGCAGGATCGGTCTCAGGAAGTGCACCGAGGGCAGCGTCAATGCTTCTCATGACTTCTGCAGATAGTTTGACTCCCGAGGCTTTCACATTCTCTTTCACTTGAGAAGGCTTCGTTGCGCCCATAATCACAGATGAAACATTTGGGTTAGCAAGTGCCCAAGCGAGAGCCAATTGAGACATTGTGAGGTCAAGGGATTCTGCAATCGGCTTTAAGTTCTGCACAGCGACAAGGACTTCCTCGCGCATCCAGCCGGCAATCATATTCGCGCCACCTTTTTTATCGCCAGCGCGAGATCCAGCAGGGAGCTTTTTCCCAGGTAAATATTTACCCGTGAGAACGCCTTGAGCCATCGGCGACCAGACAATCTGTCCAATTCCTTCTTGTTCACATAAAGGAATTACTCGCTTCTCAATTACTCTCCACAACATGGAGTATTGAGGTTGGCTAGAGACGAAACGGTTGAAATTGTTATCTTTCTGAAATCTGAGCGCTGTCATTATTTGGCTGGAATCCCACTCAGAGAAACCAATGTAATGAACTTTTCCTTGGCGAATGAGATCTTCAAAAGCGCGAAGAGTCTCCTCGATCGGTGTCTCATAATCAAAGCGATGAGCCTGATATAGATCGATATGGTCGGTATTTAGTCGCTTGAGCGAAGCATGCACCGATTCCATAATATGTTTACGTGAAAGTCCTCTGTCATTTTTGCCAGTACCAGTTGGCCAATAAGCTTTTGTGAAAAGTTCGTAAGACTCTCGACGCACTCCCTTTAAGGCTTTGCCCAGTACAGTCTCAGCTCGCGTACCTGCATAGACATCAGCGGTATCCAGGGTTGTAATGCCCAAATCGAGTGCGGTGTGTACACACTTTATTGCCGCTTCCTGTTCAACTTGTGAACCATGCGTAATCCAATTTCCATAAGAAATTTCTGAGACATACATTCCTGAGCTGCCGAGACGACGATATTCCATGCAAAGAGACTACTATGGGAAAGAGGAATTGTGGATAGATGAGAAAGGGCGCCCAGATGTTAAAAAGATCGACAGGAATATGGGCGATCGCTTTTTCACTGACTTTTTCCCCAATTATTTCAACTCTCGCATCTGCTGACACCACTCCAAGCGCTTCCCAATCTGCATCACAAGAATCTGGCGAGCAAGAAGCTTCGACTACTTTGAGCCGCCCACAACATCGAGTCGATGAAGAGCGCGAGGGTGGCTTTGAAAGTGCACAACTCATTTTTGTGGGCGCAGCCATCGTGATCGCCCTTGGCCTTGCTTATCGCGCTGGCCGACGACGACGCGAGCACTAAAACTTTCACAATCCCTTTCAAGCACCAACTCTTTCTGCTACCTTTCCCAGGCCCGCAAGGGCGGTATGAGTTCGAGCGAAGTCCGGTGAAACTCCGGCGCTGTCCCGCAACTGTAAAGATCATCGCACTGCTTTCTAAAGAAAAGCAGAGCATTGATTTGAGCCAGGTCGCCTCGCCTCTTATCGAAGTATCCGACCTCGGAGGAAGGTCGGGCCTTTAAAGTCTCAATGACTTTCAGAGCCCACGCCTTTCTCCCTCAAAGTTTGAGGGAGTTTTTTTATGTTTATGAAATATCTTTTTGTATTGCCCCCACTTATCTGCGCACTTCTATTCCCGCAACAAGCTCAAGCCACAACTCCAGAAAATCAGGTTCGATTGCATCGAATCATCTCACTGTCACCTTCAGCTACCGAAGATTTGTTCGCAATCGGCGCAGGCGCTCAAGTGATCGCGGTAGATCAATTATCAAATTTTCCAACTAATGCGCCAATTTCTAAGCTTGATGCATTTTCACCAAATGTCGAAGCAATCGCTACGTATAAACCAGATT
The DNA here is from genome assembly GCA_903907665.1 of uncultured Actinomycetes bacterium. The sequence continues at coordinate 8,297 of CAIVOW010000091.1, forward strand.
TAGTTATTCTCAATTCTGGTGCAACGAAAGCGAATTCAATAAAAACCGCTCTTCAAAAGTTGAAGATTAAGGTGTACTTCGAGAGTGCACCAAATGATCTGGTTGGTGCTTACAGCGAAATCTCGTCATTGGGATCTTTGACGGGCCGGGGCACACAAGCACAAGCACTGATTCGAAAAATGAAACTCTCGATTAAGAAGGCCATCGATTCTGCTAAATCAAAAAAGCCGATCACTTTTTATCATGAACTTGACGACACCCTTTATTCGGTAACTTCCGAAACTTTTATCGGCAAGGTATACAAGGACTTTAATCTCATCAATGTGGCCGATGCCGCTGCTAAAGCTGATTCATATGGCTACCCACAATTGACGCCTGAATATCTCGTGCAATCAAATCCGGATCTGATATTTCTATCGGATGCACAATATGGAACTACCGCTGCAAGTGTGTCGGGACGACCTGGCTGGTCCACTCTTAAAGCCATAACGAATAATCATGTGATTGCTCTTCCAGAAGATTCCCCTTCACGTTGGGGACCTCGACTTGTGGACTTCTACCAATTCATTTCAAAATCGCTAGCAAGTGTTAAGTAACTCGTGACTACAAAGCTAAAGAAAGATAAAAGTGTAGGCATTGGGCAGATTTGGAATTGGAAAATTACCGCTGCCTGCGCTTTTATTCTCTTTGCTGTTGCACTTCTCGCAATCAGTTTCGGCCCGATCCATTTGGGCTTCATTGATATCGTGAAGACTCTTTTTGGATTTCACGGGTTGGAAGGACAGAACCGAACTGTCTTGCTTGATTTACGGCTCCCGCGAATGTTTCTTGCTGCACTAGTTGGAGCAGCGCTCGCCACTAGTGGCGCTGTATATCAAACTGTATTTAGAAATCCCCTTGCCGATCCCTACCTATTAGGAGCTGCCAGTGGAGCAGGCTTAGGCGCAACTATCGCGATTACAAACACAGGTGGAAATATTTATGGATGGTTGCCTATATTTTCATTCTTTGGAGCAACTCTTGCAGTAATGACTTCTTTCTTTATTTCTGGCAAGTTCTTTGCCGAACCAAACACACTTCTTCTTTCTGGGATTGCCGTTGGCTCATTTGCCACCGCGATTCAAACTTATCTTCAACAGCGCCACAGCAACGCTTTACGGCCAGTTTATAACTGGATTTTAGGTGAACTAACAGTTGCCAACTGGAGCATTGTTTCCTGGTCATCGATTTATATCATTTCATCGATTATCGTACTTATTTCGATATCAAAAAAACTAGATGGTCTACTTCTTAGCGATGAAGAATCATTTTCACTTGGTATCGATCCAAACAAGTTAAGGATGATAGCTGTAGCAGCCGCGACTCTTGCTACAGCAACTGCAGTTTCTGCTTCGGGTCTCATTGGCTTTGTGGGTATCGTCGTGCCTCACTTAGTTCGCGGGGTTACGCATAGAGTCACAAATCGCTCACTTGCCACCATCGCATTAGTAGGCGCTGCTTTTCTCGTGTTGGCCGATTTAGGAGCGCGTAGTTTGCTCTCTCCTGCTGAACTTCCCATTGGCGTCATAACTGCTTTTGTAGGCGCTCCTTTCTTTCTCTTCGTTCTACGCACCAGAAGGGTTACTCATTCATGATAAAAGTTGAAGGTTTAACTGTAAAAATTTCTCATCGCAATATTCTCAATGATATTTCTCTTGAAATTCCCCATGGCCACTGGACTTGTCTAGTTGGGCCTAATGGAGCGGGTAAGACGACCTTTCTGAAAGTATTGCTAGGCGTACGTGAATACTCCGGCTCGCTGCAAGATAATGGCGTTGAGGTTTATCGAAACCATAAGAGAAACGTGGCATTCGTTCCCCAACACCCTCACATTCCAACGGGTATGACTGTTTCTGAATATGTAGCTCTCGGCCGATCAAAAGTTGAAGGCTGGGGAAATGAATCACCAAAGAGTCGCGCTTTTATCCAAGAAGTACTGATTCAAACTCAGCTCTACGGAATGCATGAACGCCATGTGGCGCAACTTTCTGGGGGTGAAATGCAAAGGGCGCTGATAGCGCGCGCACTTGCACAAGAACCAGAACTCATTCTTCTTGACGAGCCCACCTCAGCGCTAGATTTACACCATCAAATATCGGTGCTCAACAACATTGAGATTCTCAAAACTCGCGGGGTAACGGTCATTTCAACTATGCATGACATCACCCTGGCAGCCATGTACGCAGAACGCATTGTCGTGATGCACGAGGGTAGAACTCTTTTAGACGGAAGTGCGGCCGACGTTATTCACTCAGCTGAACTTCGAACCGCCTTCGATAATCGAATTAATGTTTACACTCTTGATAGTGGCAGACCAGTAATCGTGGCGTCGAAGGATGACTCAGCGAATACTAAAAATTAAGAATTAAA
>CAIVOW010000092.1 GCA_903907665.1 uncultured Actinomycetes bacterium
TCTGTGATGCGAGCATCTGTAATGACTGCTGCTCTTCTTTTTGCACGCGCTCGAGGCGCCAAAGCAGGCGGATTGCCAGCACTGGGGTTAGCAATAACAGTGCTTATCTTGATTGATCCCTTCCAATCAGTTGATCCCGGTTTCGCATTATCCGTAGGCGCCACAGCAGGAATTTTGGTCCTTGTTCCTCTTCTTACCGCACGAAATATTCCTGAACCAATAGCTATTCCACTTGCTGCCACTATTTTTTGTACTCCAATAATCATCGCGATTTCTGGACAATTCTCATTAGTTTCCATTCCGGCCAACCTTCTAGTTTCTGCCGCAGTGGCGCCCATAACTGTCGCAGGCTTTATCGCCTCGCTACTTTCCCCAATATTTCCTAGTTTTTCTTTCCTAATAGTTGCCGCGGTACTTCCATTTTCTAGTTGGATTGCTTTCATTGCCCACCATGCATCTGAAATTTCAATCCTCGTGTTACCAAAAAGTTTTATGGGTGCTGGCATCGCATGCTTAGCGCTCTATGGACTCTTCAAGAAGATGTGGAAAATTGGTCTCCTCGTTATTCTGATTGTGTCAATCTATTTCTATTTCCAATCCACCGCCTGGCCACATTCAAATTGGCGAATTGTAAATTGCGATGTAGGACAAGGCGATGGTGAGGTAATTAACCTTGGATATCATCAAGCAATTGTGATTGATACCGGGCCTGACCCGGTATTGATGGATCAATGTCTAAAGTCACTTCGGATAATTACAATTCCGCTGCTTGTTCTGACACATAGCCATGCAGACCACATCGCTGGCCTTTCAGGTGTGTTGAAAGGCAGGGCGGTTGGACAAATTTGGAGGACTGCAACGCAGGGTCAGCACTTTGAGTTTAAAGCTCCTGTTGGTCAAGTTGATATTAGAGTTTTATGGCCGAAGGATCCACAAGCAAGATTTGAAGTTAATCCGGGTGATGGTTCTGCAGTAAATAACACGAGTATTGCTCTGCTCATTGATATTGCTGGTTTAACCTTTTTTACTGGGGGAGATGTTGAACCACCAGCTCAACAAGCGATTTTGGAAAGTGGCTTAGTTCATCGAGTAGATATTATGAAAATTTCCCACCACGGATCGGCTTATCAATATTTGCCATTACTCGATGCCCTGCATCCCACAGTGGCCTTCATAAGTGTGGGCAAAGGAAATACTTATGGGCATCCCGCGCTTTCGACACTCACAGTCCTACGTGATCGAGGGGTGGCTGTATATCGGACTGATGTAAGCGGTGCGCTGGAATATGACGCTGACAAATCGGTTCATACCCATCGAAAAGGAGTCGTTGCCTTAGCTTGAGTTGGATTAGCTTCGGCGTATCCTCTGCATATGCGCCTGCGAGTTTTGTGGACATCACTTCTGCTGACTGCTGTTATTGCTTCTCCGATTTCGCCTGCATCAGCAACAACGTGGACACTTCCCATTCACTCGGCGACACCAGGTGCGATTGACCCTATCGTTACTCAAGAAAATATTGGCTCAACAATCTGTGTCGTCGGATATACAAAAACAGTGCGCCCACCTGTTAGCTATACCAATGCCTTGAAGTCCCAGCAATTGCGAACCACCTACGCGAGGTATGGAACGACTGATCGGACGCTCTTTGAAGAGGATCATCTCATTCCACTTGCTGTTGGGGGTGCACCACGCGATGCACGAAATCTATGGCCTGAGCCATGGAGTGGTTCACTCGGCGCGCGCAAGAAGGATGTCTTGGAATTAAAGATGCACTTGATGGTTTGTGCTCAACAAATTACTTTAAAAGCATCCCAAGCTGTCTTTGCTACAAATTGGTATCTGGGTTATTTGAAGTACGTAGTCGGCAAGTAGTATTCCGATATGGCACTCACTCTTATACAAGGCTCGGAGTCCGTGCTTGCAGATCGTGCTATCTCTGAAATTATCGAAGCGTCAGTCGGCGCCGTTGTTAGCCAATTAGATTCCAATGAAATTGAGCTAGGGACCATTACGGATTCTCTCGCCCCATCTTTGTTTGGAGATGCACGAATTGTTGTAATTCGAGAAATTCAGGAGCTTACTCAAGAGGAGTCGGAAGAGGTTTCCTCCTATCTTGAAAATTCAGATGAAGGTGTGCATTTAGTTTTATGGCATAAAGGGGGAGTAAAGGGAAAAGCTCTTCTAGATAAGATAAAGAAAGCTAACCCCACCTTGGTATCAGCCGAAGCAATAAAAAAAGATGGCGATAAAGTAGAATTTGTTCGGGCAGAATTTGCGCGAAGTGGAAGAAAAATTTCTGCAGGTGCAATCACCGCACTTATAGATGCGCTCGGAAGTGATATGCGCGAACTGGCAGGAGCGTGCTCACAACTCTCGGCCGATGTGGAAGCCAGCAAAACTATTGATGAGAAAGATGTTGAGAAATTCCAACAAGGACGGGTAGAGACAACTGGTTTTGACGTTGCCGATGCGGTTCTCGAGGGAAAAGTAGAAGCTGCGTTGGTTTCATTGAGACAGGCACTTGCCACCGGGGTGGATCCAGTCCTTATCGTTTCAGCACTTGCATCCTCAATCCGCACCATGGCAAAGGTTTCATCGCTGCCCAGAAATTCAAATTCATACCAAGCCGCTTCTTCCCTTGGCCTTCCACCATGGCAAATTGATAAGGCCAGACGTCAACTAGCTGGTTGGAGCCCAACAACGTTGAGTAGCGCTGTGATTTCGCTGGCAGAGTGCGATTCCGACATTAAGGGAGCTTCGGCAGACCCAATCTATGCTTTAGAGCGCACCATCCTTGCGATTTCACGCTCACATTCGGCTTCAATTTGAGCACGCTCCCGCTTGGCTGATAACCTACGGCCTGCATCATTTAGCATATCCGCATCATTCAGTTTTTAAGGGGTCTCAGTGGCAAACATCAAGTCGCAGATTAAGCGTATTCGCACCAACAATAAGGCGCAGGCACGTAACAAGGGCGAGCGTTCTTCAATCAAGACTGCGATTCGCCGTTTCCGCGATGCTGTTGCATCTGGTGATACATCGAAGATCAACGTTGAGCTTGTTGCAGCATCTAAGAAGTTGGATGAAGCAGTGTCAAAGGGTGTTCTTCACTCAAACAACGCAGCGAACAAGAAGTCAGCTCTGGCTAAAGCAGCCAACGCAGCTGGCAAGCGCTAAATTCATTTCCCGATTCTTGTCCCGACTTTTTTACTAGACAACACAATCTTAAGAGGCCAGCGATAAATGCCTGCGATTGAACTCTCGAAGGCTCCGCAGCCATCATTTACCGATCCTGGGCAGATTCGCAATTTCTGCATCATTGCCCACATCGATCACGGTAAATCAACTCTTGCCGATCGACTGCTTCAAATTACAGCGGTTGTTGATTCACGTAATATGCGTGCGCAATATCTAGATCGCATGGATATCGAACGTGAACGTGGCATAACAATTAAGTCTCAAGCCGTTCGTTTACCGTGGCGCTCTGCCTACGATAATCAGGAATACATCCTCAATATGATCGATACGCCGGGTCACGTTGACTTTACGTATGAGGTTTCAAGATCACTTGCTGCTTGCGAAGGCGCGGTTCTCCTCGTTGATTGCGCGCAAGGCATCGAAGCGCAGACCCTAGCCAACCTTTATTTAGCGATGGAAAATAACCTCACCATTATTCCCGTTCTCAACAAAATCGACTTACCTGCTGCTCAACCTGAAAAATTCGCCGAAGAGCTTGCAAAACTTATTGGGTGTCAACCAGAAGATTGCTTACGAGTATCTGGAAAAACAGGTGATGGAGTAGAAGTACTGCTTAATGAAATTGTGAAACAAATTCCTGCACCTGTCGGGGATCCACTTGCTCCCGCTCGCGCTCTTATTTTTGACTCGGTTTATGATTCTTATCGCGGCGTTGTGACGTACGTGCGTGTGGTCGATGGCCACCTTTCCACTCGCGATCAAATTCAAATGATGTCCACCGGCGTGCGACATGAGATGTTAGAAGTCGGAGTTATTTCTCCTGAGCCAGTTCCAAGTAAAGGACTTGGTGTTGGTGAAGTGGGATATTTGATTACTGGTGTGAAAGATGTTCGCCAGTCTCGCGTAGGCGATACGGTAACTAACTATCACAAACCGGCCACCCAGCAACTGGCAGGATATAAAGATCCCCGCCCAATGGTCTATTCCGGACTCTTCCCACTTGAAGGTTCAGATTATCCGCTGCTCCGCGAAGCTCTAGATAAATTACAGCTCAACGATGCGGCACTTGTTTACGAACCTGAATCATCTGCTGCTCTTGGTTTTGGTTTCCGTTGTGGCTTTCTTGGACTTTTACATATGGAAATCGTACGTGAGCGCCTAGAACGTGAAGCCGGTCTCTCACTTATCTCAACAGCCCCTTCCGTGGTTTATCTGGTAACCGATGGAGATGGCAAAGAATTAGTTGTTACCAATCCAAGTGAATTTCCTGAAGGAAAAATCATGGAAGTAAAGGAGCCAATTGTTCGTGCAACAATTTTGGCTCCAAGTGAATTTATTGGAACCATAATGGAGCTTTGCCAACAACGCCGTGGCACGCTGCTGGGCATGGATTATTTGTCAGAAGATCGAGTTGAAATTCGCTATACATTGCCACTTGCTGAAATCGTCTTTGACTTCTTTGATCAACTTAAATCCCGTACTCGCGGATATGCCTCTCTAGATTATGAGCCTATTGGTGAGGAAGCCGGAGATTTGGTCAAGGTCGATATCTTGCTGCAGAGTGAAAAAGTTGATGCCTTCAGCGCGATAGTTCATCGTGATAAAGCGTATGCATACGGCATGTCTATGACAGTTAAGTTGCGCGAACTTATTCCAAGGCAGCAGTTTGAGGTACCTATCCAAGCGGCCATCGGTGGCAAGATTATTGCTCGCGAAACCATTCGCGCGATTCGTAAAGACGTTTTGGCTAAGTGTTACGGTGGAGATATTTCCCGTAAGCGCAAACTCTTGGAGAAGCAAAAAGAGGGTAAAAAGCGCATGAAGATGGTGGGACGTGTTGAAGTTCCACAAGAAGCATTTATCGCTGCACTCTCAACTGGTGAAGAGAGCGCAGACGACAAGGATAAGAAGAAATAGTTATGGCAACGCGCGCAGATCATCTCGCGTTTTATATCCATATTCCTTATTGCGTAAAGCGGTGCGGCTATTGTGATTTCAATACTTATACTCCGGCCGAGCTTCAAATCCAATCTTCACTTGAAATTATCTCCCACGATTACATAGATATTCTTATTCAGGAGATAGCCAAGTCGGCAGAGGTTTCACGGGCAAAATTTGTACCCAGTATTTTCTTTGGCGGTGGTACTCCGACACTTATGCAGCCTAGTGATTTAGGCCGCGTGATTGCGGCTATTAAAGAAAAATATACTTTGACCGCGGATTGTGAAATCACAATTGAAGCTAATCCCGATACCGTAAATCCAGAAATGCTTGCTGAACTATTAGCGGTCGGATTTAATCGAATCTCTTTGGGAATGCAATCAGCAGTTCCACATGTGTTAGCCGTTCTAGATCGAACGCATAATCCTGAGAACGTCGAGAAGGCTGTCCTGGCGGCTAGAGCGGCAGGATTTAAAGAAATCAGCGTTGATTTAATTTATGGAACGCCAAGTGAGTCCATGGAAGATTGGGAAAAAACGGTTGATACCGCATTAGCTCTTCCGATAACTCATATTTCTGCCTACGCCCTGATTGTTGAAGAGGGAACGAAGCTAGCTGCGCAGGTACGTCGCGGTGAGATTGTTATGCCTGATGATGATCAAAGCGCCGATAAATACATTCTTGCTGATAACAAATTTCGCGCGGCAGGTATGGATTGGTATGAGCTCAGCAACTGGTCCAAGCCTGGCTCAGAATGTAAACATAATCTTTATTACTGGCATGGCGAAAATTGGTGGGGAGCTGGACCGGGCGCGCACTCTCACATTGATGGCCGCCGCTGGTGGAATGTGAAACATCCTTCTGCTTACAAAGAAAAGATGTTAAAAAATGCTGATCCAACCCACGAGAGTGAAAATCTCACAGATGTCGAACGTGAAGAAGAGCGAATGCTCCTAAACATCCGGCTTCCTCAAGGCATCAAACTTGCCTCAATATCTTCTGATCACCGCGTAAAACTGGAGCCATTCTTGAGTGATGGCCACTTATCTGCGGCTCACTGGGAGCGAGGCATTATCTCTCTCACTCAATCTGGGCGCTTACTAGCTGACCGCATCGTGCGTGACGCGCTGGCTTAACGCCGGCTGAACGCTGATATAAACTTATTCAACTATGCAAGATCGCCAATTAGATGTCCTACGAGCAATCGTTGAGGAATATGTCGCTACTGAAGAGCCAGTGGGCTCAAAAGTCATTGCTGCGCGCCATCAATTAGGTGTATCTCCGGCCACGATTCGCAATGAGATGGCGGCGCTTGAAGATCAAGGTTTAATTACACAACCTCATACAAGTGCGGGGCGAATTCCAACTAATACTGGATACCGGTTATTTGTAGATAAAATTGAAGAAGTTAAGCCGCTATCAGTTCCGGAACGACGTGCGATTGAAAACTTTCTAGCTAACGCTAATGACGCTGATGATATGGAAGAACTTCTACAGCGCACAGTTCGACTACTTGCCCAGGTAACAAATCAAGTTGCGATGATTCGCCTGCCTCACCAGGATCGTGTCGTAGTTGCGGGAACTGCTAATTTGGCGCTATCTATTCACGATAACGCCGCTGCTCTGCATCCCATCCTTGAGTCGTTGGAGGAACAAGTGGTTCTTCTAAAGCTACTTTCAAATGCTGAAGGTTTGCTTAATGTCAGAATTGGTGATGAACATCCAGAACAAGGATTGCAATCTACAAGTTCGGTGAGCATGAGTTATGGACAATATGGCGAAGGCGCAATTGGAATTCTGGGACCAACGCGGATGGATTACGCAGGCGGAATGGCAGCCGTTAACGCGGTTGCTCAATACATCGGACGTTTCATTTCGGAAGGTAATTAATGGCTGATCACTACAGCGTTCTTGGCGTAGACCGAGAAGCATCTCAAGACGAGATTAAGAAGGCCTACCGTAAGTTGGCTCGTGAATATCATCCAGATGTAAATTCAGATCCTGAACATCAAGAGAAATTTAAAGAGATTTCGACTGCATATGAAGTATTGAGTGATCCTGAAAAACGTCAGCGCTTTGATTTAGGTGGAGACCCATTCTCGCAAGGATTTAATTCTCAGAATTTTGGCTTCGGCGACATCATGGATGCTTTTTTTGGCGGCGGTGGATCGCGTGGTCCACGGCCGAGGCAGCGTGCCGGACAGGATGCTTTGCTGCGCGTAGAAGTTAATTTAGAAGAAGCCTGTTTTGGAACTGATAGAGAAATCAGCGTCGAGACTGCATCGTTGTGTACAGAATGTGGCGGCAGCGGTTGCGCGCACGGCGCCAAGCCAACTATCTGCCAAATTTGCAAAGGTCGAGGTGAAGTTCAACAAGTTACGCGTTCATTTATCGGACAAGTAATGACAAGCCGGCCATGCAATAACTGCCAGGCTTATGGATCGGTCATTACCAATCCGTGCACTGAGTGCGCAGGAGATGGTCGAGTCAGGGCGAAAAGAACTATCCAAGTAAAAATTCCAGCTGGTGTAGAAAACGGCAATCGGATTCAGATGAGCGGCCAAGGTGAAGTTGGGCCCGGCGGGGGACCAGCGGGGGATCTTTACATTGAAATTCTTGAGAAGCCTGATGATCTTTTGGTACGCGACGGAAATACGTTGCACGCATCTATCTCTATTCCATTTACTTCAGCTGCCCTTGGGGGAGAAGTCCGGGTTCCAACACTTGATGGTGAACAAAAAGTTCTCATTAAACCAGGTACGCAAAGTGGATCCACTGTTATCTTGAAGCAATTAGGAGTGACCCATCTACGAGGTGGTGGCCGCGGTGATTTAGTTGTACATATCGAAGTTATAACACCTCAGAAGCTCAAAAAAGATGAAGAGGAACTCCTCAAGAAGTTGGCGAATATTCGCGGTGAAACTGGTGAAACAGTCAGCGTTCATAAGCGAGACGAGAAGGAACATGGCTTCTTTGCGCGCTTTAGAGATGCGTTTGGCCGTTAATGTTCTCTGTTTTTGTTGTTCCTAAAATCAGCTCTACTGATTTTGTGGTGGTTGAGGGCGATGAAGCCCATCACGCAATTAAAGTTATGCGCCTTGAAATCGGTGAAGAAATTGTTGTGACAGATGGTGCTGGAAACTGGGCCCAAGGGCTCGTGAGTACGATAGATAAAAAGAGTTTTACGGTCACAGTTTCACGCCTAGGATTGGAAGAGCTACGTCAACCAGAATTAATTGTTATTCAGGCGCTGACAAAATCAGATCGCATGCGCGAAACAATTGAGCTACTCACTGTCGCAGGGGTAGATCGAATTATTCCTTGGAAAGCAGATCGTTCAATTGCACAAGAAAAAGAGAATTCAGTCGAGAAGTGGAACGCTGTGGCGGTTGCAGCTTCAAAGCAATCTCGGCGCCTTCGTTTTCCGGTGATTGAAAGCGCAATCACAACACCCCAAGTTGTTGAGCGTTTTGCTGGAAAGTTGATTGTTCTCCACGAGTCAGCAGCACACAAGTTCTCGGATCTTAAGTTTATTGATTCAGATCCGGTCGTGATTGTTGTCGGGCCAGAAGGCGGTATTAGCGATACCGAACTTGCCAAGCTTTGTGGACTTTCTGGCACGCCAGTGCGCTTAGGCCAAGAAGTATTTCGTTCTGCTCATGCCGGCTTCGCTGCTCTATCGGCAATTCAAGTGCTTATCAAGCGCTGGTAGTGGCTAGAATTTAAGTATGTGCATATTTTGCAAGGTCGTCGCTAAAGAGATTCCAGCCGATGTGGTCTTTGAAAGCATAAGCGTTCTTGCATTCAATGACCTTTCGCCCCAAGCCCCCACTCACGTTTTGATTATTCCAAAGTGGCATCATGAAAACGCGGCCGAACTGGCTGCCCATGCTCCGGCCACCCTTGCCGAAATTTTCACGGTTGCCGAGCAACTTGCCCAGGAGCGTGAACTCGATGGGTATCGCCTGACTTTTAATACTGGGGAAAGTGCGGGTCAATCCGTCTTCCACGCTCATCTCCACTTATTGGGTGGCCGCCCATTCGCCTGGCCGCCCGGCTAAAAGTAGTATTACAACCATATGGATTATCCCGCGCTTATAACCGTACCCGCCGCCATTCCTATGGTGGCCTTGGTCGGGCCTCAGGATGCTTTTCTGCGAGAAATTGAATCTTCCTTCCCACTTATTTCTGTCACCGTTCGAGGCAATGAAATATTTGTCAAAGGTGATCCCGAGCAGTCAACTAAATTTGAAAGTTTGATTACTGAACTACTTGTTATTTTGCGCTCTGGTCAAGCACTTACACCAGATTCTGTTCGACAGTCTTTAGCTATGGTTGCGCGCATTCCTGCTGATCATCCGGCAGAAGTTTTATCGCTCAATATCCTAAGCAATCGTGGAAAAACTATTCGGCCAAAGACGGCAAATCAAAAAAGATATGTGGAAGCGATTTCCGAGAACACAATTACTTTTGGACTAGGCCCTGCCGGAACAGGTAAAACTTATCTGGCAATGGCTAAAGCTATTCAAGCTCTCCAAGCAAAAGAAGTTAATCGTATTATTTTGACTCGCCCTGCCGTCGAAGCTGGTGAACGCCTTGGCTTCTTGCCAGGAACACTTCAAGACAAGATCGATCCGTATCTGCGTCCACTTTTTGATGCGCTACATGACATGATCGACCAGGATTCAATTCCCCGCCTGATGGCTTCTGGAATTATAGAAATTGCGCCATTGGCATATATGCGCGGACGAACTCTTAATGATGCCTTTGTGATTCTAGATGAAGCCCAAAATACTTCGGCAGAGCAGATGAAAATGTTTTTGACCCGCCTAGGGTTTGGTTCAAAAATGGTCATCACTGGTGATGTGACTCAGGTCGATTTACCTCGAGGAACACAATCTGGACTAAAAATTGTGCAAGATATTCTAGAAGGCGTAGATGATATTTCTTTCCTAACACTAACGGCGGAGGATGTTGTTCGAAATCGATTGGTCGGAGACATTGTTACTGCTTATGGAAAATGGGATGAAGCTGGGAATAGTGAACATAGAACTCTTAAACGAATCTAAATCACGTTGCGATGAGGCCGCGCTTATCTCAGTCGCGAATTTTGCCTTGTTAAAGATGGGGATTCATCCAGATTCAGATCTCTCCATCACCCTGGTCGATGAGGCCCGTATCGAAGAGCTTCATATTCAGTGGATGGATCTTCCTGGTCCAACCGATGTCCTCTCCTTTCCGATGGATGAGTTAAAGCCGTTTTCGCAAGCCGATGGCCCTGGAATAGTTGGTGACATCGTCTTGTGTCCTGAATTTGCACAGAAGCAGGCGAAAGATGGTCTTGATGCAGAGCTGGCTTTGCTGACGGTTCACGGAGTTCTTCATTGTCTTGGCTATGACCACGCAGATAAAGATGAGGAGCGAGAAATGTTCGCACTTCAAGAAGAATGTCTTGCGCAATGGAGGGCAACTCTCGCATGAGCGCCGTTGGGATTCTTATTGTAATTGCGTTACTTGTATTTGCCGGATTTCTTGCCGGAAGTGAATCTGCGCTCAGTTCAATCTCGCGTCTTTGGGTCGAGGATCTTGGCGAGCGTAAACCAAAACTTGCTCAACGCCTAAGTAAGATTTTGATTCAACCTGCCAAGTATACGAATGTGATGCTTCTTGTCCGCAAAGCATGCGAATTAACTGCAACCGTACTTGTTGCTGAAACAGTCATTACAACTTCCGGTAATCATTTATTGCAAGTGACAGGAACAATCGCCGGTATGGTGATTCTCTCCTATGTAGTTGTGGGCGTAGGTCCAAGAACGCTAGGCAAACAA
>CAIVOW010000093.1 GCA_903907665.1 uncultured Actinomycetes bacterium
CCGTAGAAAGCCCAACGAGTTCTTTCCCGGATAACGAAAGCGAGCCTTCGACATGGTCTTCTAAATTTATGATGGCTCTTGCGAGTTCGGACTGACCATTGCCTTGTACACCAGCGATAGCTAGAACTTCACCTGCGCGAACCTCGAAGTTGGCCTTATTTACTACGGTCCTGCCAAGGACATCTCTGATAGTTAAGTCTCGCGCCACAAGTATCGGTTCACCGGCTGATTTAGCACTCTTGTTTGCGGTCAGGTCTACTGGCCGGCCAACCATCAGTGAAGCTAGTTCTTCTTGGGATGCGGTTGGAAGCGCCGTGCCAACCACTTTGCCACGCCTAATAATAGAAATTTCATCCGCGACCGCTTTAACTTCGCGCAATTTATGCGTAATAAAAATGATTGCCGTACCCTTTTCGCGCAATTTACGCATGACCTTTAATAGTTCATCAGTCTCTTGTGGAGTTAAGACCGCGGTCGGTTCATCCAGGATGAGTACCTTGGCATCATAAATCAGAGCCTTAATAATTTCTACTCGTTGCTGAACACCAACTGGCAATTCCTCTACCAATACATCTGGATCAACCGCAAAACCAAACTCCTCGGAAATGCGCTTAATATCAACCCGTGCTTGTTCCAAGTTTAAAACCCGATTTGATTTTAATTTTTCGTGGCCGAGAATGATATTTTCGGCAACAGTGAAAACTGGAATCAACATAAAATGTTGGTGGACCATGCCAATGCCAGCAGCAAGTGCCTCACTCGGTTCTGTTATCTTGATTGATTTTCCATCGACAAGAATTTCACCAGAATCTGGTTCGACCAGGCCGTAAACAATATTCATCAAGGTGGATTTGCCAGCACCATTTTCACCAAGTATGGCGTGAATCTGCCCGGCTTCGACTTTTAAGTCGATGGCATCGTTAGCAATAAGCGCACCAAAGCGCTTGGTGATTGCTCGAAGCTCTAGAGACACAACAAGATCCTATCTAAGTTGGCGACAAAAAAGTAGGAGGGCTGATTTCTCAGCCCTCCTACTTAGAAGGATTCAATCAGAAATTACTTGACTGAAAGTTTTCCTGCTGCAATATCGATACCGATTTGACGAACTTCAACCTGAAGTTGACCAGGTACCTGTCCGGTTAGATCGTGATATCGAGCGATTGAAACGCCTTTGTTAGCAAGTGTTCCAACATATGGAGCATTTGTGAATTTTTTAGCAGCAGTATCTGCAGCTACGGACTTCACAGCATTTCCCAAGCCTTTTGCAACTGTTGACAAGAGAACTGAAGCAATCTGTGGCAATTGGTCATAAGCATCTGTATCAACCCAGATTGTTAGTGACTTCTTGCTCTTGACAGAGGCAAGGGCATATGAAAGTCCAAGTGTTCCGCCAACAGGAAGGATTACATCCGCACCTTGTTGTTCGAAGCCATTTGAAATTGTTAGCGCCTTATTGCCATCGCTGAAGTTACCAACGAATGTTCCTGAATCAGGCTTCGCTGGATCCCAGCCAAGTACCTTTACAGTCTTGCTCTTCTTCTTGTTGTAATAAGCAACACCCTTTGCAAAGCCGTCCATGAATATGGTTACGGTTGGGTAAGGAGCGCCACCATAAGTAGCAACCTTGCCAGTCTTTGACATACCTGCAGCAAGGTAACCTGCTTGGAATGCTGCTTCGTCAGTTGCGAAGGTTAGACCCTTTACGTTTGCGACTGGAGATCCTGGCCAAACAGAACCGTCAGCTCCGTGGTCCAATGCCTGATCATCAACAACTGCATACTTAATTCCTGGGTTTAATTTTGCAGACTTAACAATTTCACCTGAGATAGCAAAACCAACACCGATAATTAGTTCACACTTCTTGTCAACAAACTTCTTGATGTTTGGTGCAAAGTCCGCAGAAGATGTTGAGGGTAGGTATTCAGCTGTTGAAACTGTTGATGCTTTCGCACCAGCCCAAGCACCAGCGTTGAATGAGTGATCATCCACGCCGCCGGTATCAAGTGCTAAGCAAAGCTTTAGCTTTGCCGCTTGTGATGCAGGGGCAACTGCAACTCCGCCAACCAATGCGGTTGCTGCGATAATTGCGAGTAACTTAATTGACTTCTTCAATGTTCCTCCTGAATTTCCTCTTGTTACAGAGGGGATCGTTGTTGAGGCAAC
>CAIVOW010000094.1 GCA_903907665.1 uncultured Actinomycetes bacterium
AAGAGCTATTTCTTTTATATCTTCAATACGGTTAAGCGCTGCTTCTACATCGTTTCTTAATCTATCTTTCATTGGACAACCTGAGATGGTTAGCAAGATTGTTACGGATGCTTGACCATTTGCGAACGCAACGCTCTCAACCATTCCAAGATCGGGAAGCGGACGTCGAAGTTCTGGGTCAGAAACTGTCGCAAGTTCTGCGTGTATACGCTCAATTATATTTTGTGTCATAGGAGGTCAGGATCTATCTGCGCTTTCTTTTTATCAAGACTCAGCCCTGAATTAATATCGGTTGATAATCCATCAAGTCCATCAAGTCCATCAAATGAGGAACCCAAAGTCTTTTGAAGCAATCTCTTTGGATGTAGGTCAGCAACCTGCAAATCTTCAAATCCAGGTCCAAGATTTTCACGTAATTCAGTAGTTGCTGCATTTGCAATAGTACGAAGACGTTTCATAAATTTAGCAGCGTCAGTTGCAACGTGTGGCAGTCGATCAGGTCCAATCAGAATCAGTGCCAACACCAAAAGCGTGATGAACTCTCCGGCGCCAATTCCAAACATGGTGAAAGCGTACCGCTAGCTAAAGTCCTTAAAATCAAGCTTTGGTGGCAAGTAAAACGCCTTGCCCGACCGGCAACAAGGTGGAAGTCCAGCGAGAATCTTCTTTGACAAAGCGAATTCCATCTCGGCGCGAGACGCTCTCGAAATCTCGTTGCGTTGGATCAGCTACCTTTCCTCCGCTAAGCGCGTGATCGATAAAGAGCGTTCCACCGCTACGCAATAAACGATGAGCTTCCTGGACCAGGTCCATAACGTCCTTAGCGGGACGAATCACTACAAGGTCATAGTTTGCATCGGCTAATTTTCCAACTACTTCAAGGACATTACCGGTAATAAGTCTGAATCTAGCAGGCGCAATCCCGGACTCTTCAAAGCTATCCCTGGCACTTGCACTGTGTTCACGTTCAGTATCAATTGATGTAAGAACGCCATCCTTTGGCATTCCTTGAAATAACCAGAGTCCACTAACGCCAGATCCAGTTCCAATTTCAACAACAGAGCGGGCGTCCAGAGATTTTGCTACATATTGAAGTAACGCACCAACTGCAGCAGTTGGATCTTGAGCGCCCATCTCAACTCCATTTGCTCGAGCTTGCTGCAAATGAATCTCTTCGCGAGAAAAGCTCTCAGAATATGCAGTCATATCTCCGCGATTTTGTAGTGTCATAGCGTTGCAATCCATTCAATAAGAAGTCGTGGTCCAAAACCTGTGCCACCTTTTACAAACTCTCCTGCATCCACTTCTGAGCGACCAGTTCCTGCAATATCCAAATGAACCCAATTGCTCTTACCTACAAATTGTTCCAGAAAAAGCGCCGCAGTAACCGAGCCACCTTGAAAACGCCCTTTAGCCGCCAGATGATTTAAATCTGCAATGTCACTTTCAAGTCCAAGCGCATAATCATCAACAAGCGGCATATGCCACACGCGATCTCCCATTTCATTTCCAATATCGTGCAATTTTTTAGCAAGTCGATTATTTCGCGTATACATCGCTGCATATTGACGGCCAAGTCCTAAAGTTGCGGCGCCTGTCAACGTTGCAAGATCAACGAGATAGTCTGGTTTTAATTCAAGATTTGCGTAAGCCAAGCCATCTGCAAGAACAAGACGGCCTTCTGCATCAGTATCAAGTACCTCCACCGTAGTTCCACCATATTGTGTAATAACATCAGAAGGTCGCTGCGAAGTAGCCGATAGTGCGTTCTCTGCGCACATCATTAACGCAGTTACCCGTACTTTTGGTTTTATATCTGGCATAGCCATAACCGTTGACATGACTGCGGCGGCGCCCGCCATATCACTCTTCATCGCCATCATGATGTCGTATGGACGTTTAAGTGAAATTCCACCAGTATCGAAAGTAATGCCCTTGCCCACTAGTACGACAAGTGGCCATTTGCTTGAACCTTTAGGCGCATATGAAATTTCGATAAAACGCGGTCCAGGATTGGGTGAAGATCCTCCTACTGCGCGAAGACCACCGAACTGTGCCAATTCGCGACCTGCACGTACTCGTACCGAAATATCTTTTTTCTTTGAGGCGATTGCTTTTGCCTGCGTTGCGAGCCAAGCAGGAGTTTTTATATTTGAAGGCGTGTGAATCAAATCGCGAGTGTTATAGATTGCTTCTACGATGGTAATAGCTCGTGCTATTTCGGTTCCAAAATTTCCATGAATAATAAAACTGCAAGCTTTCTTACTTTTCTCGCTTTTTAAACTCCATACATATTGAGAGAGTGAAAGAGCAATCGCATGCGACAGAACGTTCTCTTTATTGCGAATAAGGCCATCAAGTACGCGATATCCGGTGCCCTTAGTTTTTCGCCCAAGCGCTGCGCCAGCTTTACGAAGTTCATCACGAGATTCATTACCCACACCGACCAGATAAAGTCGAGAAATTCCATCCGTTGCCGAAACGGGGAGTTCAATTATTTCTCCCGCTTTCCCAGAGAAGTCAGGCCACTGTGCCATTTCTAAATTAAAATCAATATCAAGATGTTCCACTACGGATTGAGCGACCGGCGAGGAAAGTGCTACCGGCGCTCCGGCGGCCTCTGCGCCAAATTTAACTCCAACAGCAATAGCGTCTAACCCTTTCCAGCTTGAAAGGGTTGATGAGGAACTAGAATCATCGCTAGCGGAGAGCGTTGGAGCTAGGGCTTTTTTCACATCTCCGAACTTAACGAACTATGGAGGTGAATGTGAACTGGATGGACCCCGTGTGGCGTGACTGGTTGCTCACCTGGCCCCTCCTTCTCTTCTTCTTCGCCATCGGACAAGAACTTCGCATTGAAGTTTCTAGGCACACCGATCGTCGTCACCTCATTGCTCCAGTATGCGCTGCGGCAGGGGGCATGCTCATTCCGGCGCTGTTCTACCTTGGGTTCTCACTTTTCACTTCCGCGCCAAAGGGAGGTTGGGGAATTCCCATGGCGACGGATTTACCATTCGTGCTTCTCGCTTTGGCAATATTCCCTGCGCACATACAGAAGCGAGTTCGAATTTTTCTGCTGGCCCTGGCCGTAGCCGACGACATCGGTTCAATTCTTATCCTTGGAATTGTTACATCCTCAAACGGCGGAATTCACCCAACCATTATTGGCGCGACCCTCGGTTTAATCTGGGGAGCGCGAGGTTATTCGGTAATGAAGCGCATTGGATACTACGTTGCACTCCCCGCATTTCTTGTTGCATCATTTTCTACAACTTTTAATCTCTCCTGGAAATCGATTAGTAATCCGCTGGTCTGGCAGTTAGTTGTTTCTAGATTTGTTGGAAAGCCAGTAGGAATTTTACTCGGAGCGGTAATTGGCTATGCGGTATTGCGGATGACGCATGAGCATGTAATGAGATTAAAGATGCGAGAGCTACTCATCGCTGGATTTACAGCCACTTTCGGATTAGATGTTGCCTTAATTTTCGCAAATGTTGCGCTGACTACACCGGATCAAAAAGCCCTGGCAATCATGGGAATCTTATTAACTATTCCAGTTTCAGTCGCTGGAGTACTTTTTGCTCGTTACTTTTTAACGAGTGCTACTGCTGCCTGAAGTACGTTTCCAAGGTTGGTCGCTTCTTCCAGGTTAAGTTCAACAACAAGCCGCCCGCCACCTTCTAGCGGAATGCGCATCACATAAGAGCGTGCCTCTTTTGTGACTTCCATGGGTCCATCACCAGTGCGTGGCTTCATGGCTGCCATGTTTAGCTCCCTTAATTAACGTGATAAATGTAAAGACTTAAAGCGGGGACTGCGGGAGGAGAAGTATCTCAAAGAGTTGCCCAACTAGTGAAATCGAGGAAATGTCCCCTTTTTTCACGCTTAAAATTACTTGAGGTCTAGTGCTGAAAGCAGATGCGCTCTGCCAATCGCGATGATGGTTTCAACCGACTTCTGTGGTACGCCTAGCGTTGCTGCAATGTCGGCAGCACTTTTACCTCGGAGGTAATGGGCGGTAAGAATAATCCGCTCTTCCTCCGGGAGGCTGTCAAGCAGCTGCGCAAGGGTGGACATGTCGCAAGGTTACTAGCGAGCGCACGCATCAAGGGCGTCGCTGACCTCGGTGGTCCATGAGACTAAATGGCTTTGACCGCTTTTCATGAAGTTCAGGCTTGCCAGATGGTCCAGCGCAACCTGAAGCGGGGCGTAGGCGCCACTTGGATCACAAACCGCAATTGGCTTGTCGTGAAAGCCTAAATATCTCCCAACCCAGATTTCAAAAAATTCTTCGAGTGTGCCAATGCCTCCGGGCAGCGCGATAAACGCATCACTCATCTCTTCAATCTTTGCTTTGCGCGAGCGCATCGAATCAACTTCGATAATTTGCGTTGACTCTTTATCTTCAATTTCAAGTAAAAGTAATTTTGTTGGGATAACACCAAAAGTCTTTCCACCGTGTTCACGTGCTCCTTTAGCAACTGCGCCCATCATCGAAATAGCCCCGCCACCCCAGACTAAATCCCAGCCACGTTCTCCTATTCCTTTGCCGACTTGGTATGCAAGCTCAAGATGAGCCGGGTCGAGATCGGGGGCTGAGGAGCAGTACACGGAGATGCGCATAGCCAGGAGTGTAGAGACTTATGAGTAACTTGATAAGTTTGCCCCATGAGTATCCAATCAAAAGCATTCGGCTTCGGCGTCGCCACCATTGCCGCAAATGGAGATGTGCTCGATACGTGGTATCCAACAGTGGGCCTTGGCGCGCTCGCCCAAGGGTCAAAGCCAGATCTCAGCACATTTCTTGCAGCAGACTCCCTTCGCAATGTCACCAAGAAAGAAGTCGAATTAGAAATAGATATAACGGCTGCTCCACAAAGCGCTAGCGATGCTTACCTTCGGTTGCACTTACTTTCACACCGCTTCGTGAAACCGCACGGAATAAATTTAGATGGAATTTTTGGTTTACTTACAAATGTTGCATGGACTTCTGCCGGTCCATGCTCGCTCGAGAATTTCAGCTCTACTCAACAACGGCTGCGCGCAGCTCACGGAAATCTAACTGTCTTTAGCGTAGATAAGTTTCCACGAATGGTGGATTACGTTATTCCAGAAGGAATTCGAATTGCAGATGCAGACCGAGTACGACTTGGTGCACACCTTGCAGCTGGTACAACAATCATGCATGAAGGATTCGTCAACTTCAATGCAGGAACGTTAGGTAAATCAATGGTGGAAGGCCGCATTAGTGCTGGTGTAATTGTTGGCGACGGTAGCGATATCGGTGGCGGGGCATCCATTATGGGAACACTCAGTGGTGGTGGAAAAGAAGTTATCTCAATCGGAGAGCGATGCCTACTTGGCGCAAATTCCGGGCTTGGCATTTCACTTGGAAATGACTGCGTCATTGAATCTGGTTTGTACATTACATCTGGATCCAAGGTGGCACTTCCTGATGGGTCTATCGTTAAGGCTAAAGAGCTTTCAGGGGCAAATAACCTTCTCTTCCGGCGCAATTCCCAAAGTGGCGCAATTGAAGCAACTCCAAAAACTGGAGTATGGGAAGGTTTAAATTCAATCCTTCACTCTAATTAGTAATTTCAAACCACGATGCAGGAATAAGTAGCTTTGTTTTAAATACCCCGACCAGTAGCTGCGCTGTTGTACCCATACTGGAAGTTGCAGTCAGAGAAAGTGCGCTATTTGAAACTGTTCGCGAATCTATTCGCACGCTTACAACATCAGGCAAGCCAAAAGCTTTGGCCATATCTTTCTGACTAAT
>CAIVOW010000095.1 GCA_903907665.1 uncultured Actinomycetes bacterium
ACAAGTTGATGCCGAGCTCTTCGGCTGCGCGGAATACTTCTTCATCTGTATCGCGATATTGAATAGCGACACCTTCTGAAGAATGTACTTCGACGTTAAGACAGAGTGACTGCATTTCCTTTACAAGCACCTTGAAAGATTCAGGGATGCCTGGCTCGGGGATGTTCTCACCCTTAACAATTGCTTCATAAAGCTTTACGCGACCAAGTACGTCATCTGACTTGATAGTAAGAAGCTCTTGAAGTGTGTAGGCGGCGCCATACGCTTCAAGTGCCCAAACTTCCATCTCACCAAAGCGCTGACCACCGAATTGAGCTTTTCCGCCCAACGGTTGTTGCGTAATCATTGAGTAAGGACCAGTTGAACGTGCGTGGATCTTGTCGTCTACCAAGTGGTGGAGCTTCAAGATATACATGTAACCAACGGTGATTGGTGCCTTGTATGGCTCACCAGTACGACCGTCAAACAAATTAGCTTTTCCACTTGAACCAATCAAGCGAACGCCATCCTTATTTGGATTTGTTGAACCAAGAAGACCAATAAGTTCTTCTTCCTTTGTTCCATCAAATACAGGAGTTGCAACCTTTGTAAATGGAGCAGCTTCTGATGCGCCAATTGCCTTCAAGTTTGCTTGCCATGGCTCATCGCCTTCTAGCTTCCAGCCAGAACGTGCAACCCAACCAAGGTGGGTTTCAAGAACCTGACCGACGTTCATACGACCTGGAACACCAAGTGGGTTCAAGATGACGTCAACAGGAGTTCCGTCTTCAAGGAATGGCATATCTTCTTGTGGAAGGATCTTAGAAATAACACCCTTGTTACCGTGACGACCAGCAAGCTTGTCACCGTCTTGGATCTTACGCTTTTGCGCAACATAGACGCGAACAACTTGATTGACGCCAGCTGGCAATTCATAATCTTCAGAATCTGCAATAGATACTGCGATGACTTTGCCTGACTCACCGTGTGGAACCTTAAGTGAGGTATCGCGAACTTCACGAGCCTTCTCACCAAAGATTGCACGAAGCAAACGCTCTTCAGGAGTTAATTCAGTTTCTCCCTTAGGAGTTACCTTTCCTACGAGAATGTCGCCAGGTGAAACATCTGCACCGACGCGAATGATTCCGCGATCATCAAGGTCTGCAAGAACTTCTTCGCTGACATTTGGAATGTCGCGCGTGATTTCCTCAGGCCCAAGCTTTGTATCGCGGGCATCGACTTCATACTCTTCAATGTGAATAGATGTAAGAACGTCATCTTGTACGAGACGTTGCGAAAGAATGATCGCATCTTCGTAGTTGTGACCTTCCCATGACATAAATGCCACGAGCAAGTTCTTACCAAGAGCCATTTCACCCTTATCGGTTGATGGGCCATCCGCAATAACCTGACCTGGCTCAACGCGATCGCCTTGGCTAACAACAACTTTTTGGTTGCGGCTTGTGCCTTGGTTTGAGCGAACGAACTTCTCAACGAAGTAATGCTCTGTCGTGCCATCATCGTTCATAACAGTAACTTCGTTTGAATCAACGACTGTTACAACACCTGGCTTACGAGCGAGTGTTACATCGCCAGCATCAACAGCTGCACGGAACTCCATGCCGGTACCAACGAATGGTGCCTCTGCGCGAAGAAGTGGAACTGCCTGACGCATCATGTTGGAACCCATCAATGCGCGGTTAGCGTCATCGTGCTCCAAGAATGGAATCATTGCT
>CAIVOW010000096.1 GCA_903907665.1 uncultured Actinomycetes bacterium
CGGCAGTCTGGTCGATTTTGTTCACTCCGCAGCGCCACAGAATCGCAGCATCGCTACCTAAATCTCAATTTTTCCCAGATGCGAAAATTAGCTTATCTGAAAATCTACTAACAAAAATGTCTGACGTCACGACAATAGTAGAGCTCAACAATCCGACCACATATTCACGTGAGGAATTGGTCGAAAAAGTTAGTAATCTTGTATCTCTATTCAACCAACATAGTATTTCTGAGGGCGACAGGGTTGTTTCAATTTTGCCTGTAGGCATTGAAGTGTTGGCATTTGCGATTGCGGGATTTGAGTCTGGAGCCCTTGTCGCGAGCGCTTCTCCAGAGTTTGGTGATACCGCGATAATCTCGAGATTTAGCCAATTAGAGCCGAAGGTTCTGATAGCCACTACGTCTTATACGTGGCAAGGGAAGAAATTTGATAAACAGGAATTGATTCAAAACGTGACTTCAGCCTTACCGTCACTTGAGCTACTTATTCTCGTCGGGGACCCAGAGGTGGGCGAAGTTATTGAAAACTCTAAATTAGACGTAATCCATTGGTCACAAATTCAAAATGTAGCTAAGCCGCTGATTTATAAACGGCGCCCGTTCGACCATCCTGCCTATGTGCTTTTTACATCAGGGACTACTGGCGCTCCCAAAGGATTGATTCATCGCTCGGGAGGCGTCCTCCTTAAACATCATGTTGAACAAGGTTTGCATTGCGATATACGTCCAGATGACCGCGTTATGTTCTATACGACAACCGGATGGATGATGTGGAATTGGGAGATTTCAGTTTTAGCATCGGGAGCCGCACTCGTTCTTTTCGATGGATCCCCCTCATATCCTGATGTCCTGGCACTATTTCGGATTGCACAAAAAGAAAATTTGACTCACCTAGGGGTTTCGGCACGACTTCTAGATGTTATTAAAGAGGCGAATCTCTCGCCAGCCAGTTTGGGAGATTTTCCGATGTTACGTAATCTCATGGTTACAGGGTCTCCGTTATCTGCCTCAACAGCGGCTTGGATTAGCAAAGAACTTGGGAGCAGAGTTTTGATTGCACCATTTTCTGGAGGTACCGACTTAGTTGGATGTTTCATGGGGCCTAATCCTGTGCGCCCGGCGTTCGCTGGACAAATGCAGGGCCCCATTCTTGGCAACGACATAGATATTTGGAATGAGAAAGGCGAAAGTTGTCCCCCTGGAATAATGGGTGAATTAGTTTGCAAGGGACCTTTTCCTACCGTTCCACTTGGAATTTGGGGAGATGATAAAAACAGTCGGTTTAACGCAACTTATTTTGATACTTGGCCAGGAATTTGGCGTCATGGAGATTTAGCGTCATGGACAGAGCAAGCAGGAATAATCATTCATGGTCGTTCGGATGCTACGTTGAATGTCGCAGGAGTCCGTATAGGAACAGGCGAGATTTATAGCGCAATTGAAAATTTTCCCGGAATTAGTTCAACACTAGCTTTTACGCAACCGTGGAACGGGGATGAACGCATAATTCTCTTAGCGGTTAAAGATGGAGAAAATGACAATGATAATCTCCTTGAGGAATCAATTAAAGCTAAAATTCGTATAGGTTGTTCACCTAGACATGTTCCAGCAAAAATTTATTTCGTCTCTGATTTACCCCGCACATTCAATGGCAAATTATCAGAAATTGCAGTGGCTGATCTCGCGCACGGCAGAGAAGTAAGAAATCTTAGTTCTCTTGCTAATCCAGAAGTACTCGTAGAAATTTCCGAGCGACTCGAACTCTCTACTCCGCGACAGGATTAGCCCGAGGAGCCGAGATTTACTCTGGCTTGCGACCTTGACGAAGAAGTCCAAACGTAACAGCATCTTCAAGAGCCATTGCAGATGCAGCGATAACATTTTCATGTACGCCAATCGTGCTCCACTCTCCATCTCCATCACTGGTTTCAACCAGAACGCGTGTTACAGCGCCAGTTCCAAGGCGGCCTTCAAGGATACGCACCTTATAGTCAGTGAGTTCAAGCTTTGATAGCTCAGGATAAATTGTTTCAAGTCCGGAACGGATGGCCATATCGATGGCATTAACCGGGCCATTTCCAGATCCCACTGCTTTGATTATTTCGCCTTTGGCTTTAATCGTCACAGTTGCAGTTGATGTAACCGTTGTTTCATCGCCACCATGAACGCTTGTAGTCCAATCCTCAAGTTCAAAAAATTGCGGACGCTTGCCGTGAAGTTCTTCAAGCAAGAGCAATTCAAAAGAGGCGTCGGCAGCTTCGAAAGTGAAGCCGCGAGACTCCATCTCTTTTACTCGAGCAACGACTCTAGTCACGACATCTTTATCTTCGCCTAGATCAATTCCAAGTTCTAGAGATTTTAATTCAATCGAGGCACGACCCGCCATATCTGATACCAACATACGCATATCGTTACCGACCGATACTGGATCTTCATGCTGATAAAGATTTGGGTCGACCTTGATAGCCGATGCGTGTAGTCCTGCCTTATGAGCAAAGGCGGAAACCCCGACATAAGGTTGGCGGGCGCTTGGGGCTACATTTGTTACTTCAGCAACGGCGTGTGCGATACGGAATGATTCGCGAAGTGAACCGGCCGGAAGAACTGGCTTATGCTTTTTCAATTCTAAGTTAGCAATAATTGAAACCAGATCAGCGTTACCCGTACGCTCACCATATCCATTGAGCGTGCCCTGAACGTGGGTTACTCCTGCATCAACAGCAGCCAACGAGTTCGCAATCGCACATCCGGTGTCATTGTGACAATGAATTCCTAAGCGAGCTGAGGAATTTTGCAAAACATCATGAACAACTTGCTGTAACTCATCTGGAAGCATTCCCCCGTTGGTATCGCAGAGCGCAGCAACGTCGGCTCCTGCCTCCATGGCTACACGGATTACTTCAAGGGCGTAGTTTCGATTAGATTTATACCCGTCGAAAAAGTGCTCAGCATCAAGAAAAACTCGTTGGCCATTTCCCTTGAGGAATTGAATAGAGTCCTTAATCATTGCCAAATTTTCATCCAAATTAGTTTTAAGAGCTAAATCCACATGGCGGTCATGGCTTTTAGCCACAAGCGTTACAACGGGAGCACCAGAATCTGCAAGGGCGCGAAGAAGTACATCATCTGCTGCTTTCACATTTGGGCGACGAGTAGCACCGAAGGCAACAAAAGTTGCATTCTTCAATTTTAACTCTGTCTGTGCGCGCTTAAAAAATTCAGTGTCTTTTGGGTTTGCTCCCGGCCAACCACCTTCGATAAACCCCACACCAAGATCATCGAGATGCCGTGCGATAGCTAGCTTGTCATGGACCGATAGGTTCAAACCTTCTTGCTGAGCGCCATCTCGCAAGGTGGTGTCATAGATATGAAAAGCATCAGAAATACTCATTATTTAACTCGCACATTCCAACCGTGTTTATCCTCGATAGTTCCATGTTGAATTCCAAGTAAGTGGCTACGAATTTCATTTGTGATCGGCCCAGGTTCACCATTCCCTGTCATCCAGGTACCTTGAGCACTTTTTGCCGCGCCCACAGGTGAAACTACTGCTGCGGTGCCGCATGCGAAAATTTCAGTGATTTCACCCGAAGCAACGCCTTCGCGCCAATCATCAGTAGAAATCATCCCCTCTTCAACTTTGTATCCCAAATCTTTTGCCACAGTCAAAATTGAATCTCGGGTAATTCCTGGTAGCAGCGTTCCCGTTAGCTTCGGAGTAAATATCGTTGCATCCTTACCACTGCCCTTAACGAAGCAAAGGTTCATGCCGCCCATTTCTTCAACCCAGCGATGCTCTACTGCATCTAGCCATACAACCTGCTCGCAACCTTGAGCTGCTGCTTGCTTTTGAGCTAGAAGGGAGCCAGCGTAGTTTCCACCAAATTTAACGTTGCCCGTACCGCCTTGTGCGGCGCGAATGAATTCAGTCGTAATCCAAACCGTCACTGCTTTATTGGAATTGAAGTATGCAGAAGCTGGGGTAGTAATAACCATGTAAGTAAAATGATTTGCCGGCCGAACGCCTAAACCAACTTCGGTAGCAATCATAAATGGGCGAATATAAAGTGATTCCCCAACATTGCCGGGAACCCATTTAATATCTTGCTTAACTAGCGCCGCAACAGTCTCAACAAAATCTGAGACTGGAATTTCTGGCAAAGCTATTCGAGCGGCGCTTTGATTAAAACGCTCCGCATTCGCTGTTGGACGAAAGAGGCTCACTCCCCCATCCGGCTGTGAATAAGCCTTCATTCCTTCAAAAATCTCTTGACCATAATGTAGAACCGACGTTGCAGGATCGAGAGTGATGGGCCCATAAGCTTTTAGCTCAGCATCACTCCAGCCAGTCGCCTCTGACCATTTCGCAATAATCATGTTGTCGGTGTAATACTTTCCAAAACCACCAGCTGCAATCTTCTCTTGACGCGATGCGTCACTAGCTGGATTTTGATTTGGATTAAGGACAATTTTCATTTACTTGACTGCCTCCGCTATTGCAGTGCCAATTTCAACTGTGCTGCGCTTCTTATCGCCGCGTACCAATAAATCAGCTTCAACTGCGCGTTCAACATCTGCCGCAGCTGCATCGAGCCCTAAGTGCGAAAGCATCATTGCAACAGAGAGAATCGTCGCAGTTGGGTCTGCAATAGATTTTCCAGCGATATCAGGTGCAGAACCATGAACTGGCTCGAACATAGATGGGAATTTTCCTGTTGGATTGATATTGCCCGACGATGCAAGGCCAATTCCGCCACAGATTGCCGCTGCAATATCCGTCAAAATATCACCAAAGAGATTATCGGTGACAATAACATCGAATCGATCAGGATTTGTCACCAAGAACATTGCAGCTGCATCGGCATGAAGATATTCGGTGCTGATGTCTGGATATTCTGTAGCAACTTCATTAAATGTACGAGTCCATAATGATCCTGCGCGATTCAAAACATTGTTCTTATGAACAAGTGTTAACTTTTTACGAGGACGCGCCTGCGCCCGCACAAATGCATCGCGAATTGCTCGCTCGGCACCTCTGCGCGTATTGAGACTCTCTTCAGTTGCGATTTCAGAGTCGGTACCTTCACCGAGTACACCGCCAGCTCCAACGTACGAGCCTTCCGTACCTTCTCTAACAACAATAAAGTCGATTGAATTTGCATTCACCAACGGTGATTTAACGCCAGGAAAAAGTTTTGCGGGGCGCAAATTAATGTAGTGATCGAAGGCAAAGCGAAGCTTGAGAAGAAGACCTCGCTCCAGAACACCACTTGGGACAGTTGGGTCTCCAACTGCTCCAAGCAAAATGACATCTGCTTTTGCAAGCTTTGCAAGGGTCGCATCTGTCACAGTTTCACCTGTTGCGTGCCAGTGTTTTGCACCGAGATCGTATTCAGTGCGTGTAAAAGTTGCCTCATACTTAGCAGCAACGATATCCAGGACTTTAAGACCTTCGGCAATAACTTCAGGGCCGATTCCATCGCCGGCTATAACTGCAAGATTGAAATTTTTGGACATTTAAGACACCAACCCAACTGCGCGGACAATTGCTGCGCCAGATTCTTTTGTAATTGCTGAAACTAGATCGGCCGAAACCGCTGAATCAACAGTTATCGCCATAAGTGCTTCTTTGGCATTATCGCTACGTGCAACTTGCATGCCTGCGATATTAAGCCCTGCTTTACCAAGGATATTTCCAACGATTCCTACAACTCCTGGCTTATCGCCATATTGCAAGAAAATCATGTTTTCTGTCGGTGGTAGATCAAGATCGAAGCCATTAATTGCAATGATCTTTTCAACCATTCGAATTCCCATCAAAGTTCCATCTATGGTCACAGACTTACCATCTGGGAATGCTGCGTGCAAAGAGATCATGCTTCGATAGAACGGTGAATCTAATTCAGATGTAACTGAAGCAGACATTCCCTTTTCGGTTGAAAGTGCTGGCGTATTTACATAGGTCACCGCTTCTGCGCCGGCAGCACTTAATGCACCCTTTAGTGCGCTTGTCGCAAGAATTGAAGAATCATGCTCTGCAATATCGCCGCGAACTACGACTGAAATTGTGACAGGGCATTCACCTGCGAAGGATGTTGCAATCTGTGCCATCTTCTCAACAAGCGGAAGGCTTGGGCGAATTGCTGGGTGAATAGCTCCACCTTTAACGTTCACTGCATCAGGAACGAGCTCACCTGCTAGCGCTTTACGGACAGAGACTGCGACAGCTATTCCAGCACGTTCTTGTGCTTCATCTGTTGAAGCGCCCAAGTGCGGAGTTGCTACGACGTTATCTAATGAAAAGAGTGGTGAGTCCGTGCACGGTTCAGTTGCAAAAACATCAAGCCCTGCGCCAGCGACACGACCCTCTTTCAAGGCGTTGTAAAGCGCAGTCTCATCAAGAACTCCACCGCGGGCTGCATTCACTATACGCACAGTTGGCTTTACTTTTTTAAGAGCTTCTTCACCAATGAGATTTGCTGTTTCTTTAGTCTTAGGAAGGTGAATAGTGATGAAATCTGAAATGCGCAGTAATTCATCAAGTTCAACGAGTCGAACATTGAGCTGGGCTGCGCGTGCTGGCTGTAAATATGGATCATAGGCAACTACATCCATACCAAAGGCCTGCATTCGAGCGGCAACTAATTGACCGATACGACCAAAGCCAACAATTCCAAGAGTCTTCTCAAAAATTTCAGCTCCGGTGTACTTTGAGCGAGCCCACTTACCATTGCGAAGGGCGGCATGTGCTGGCGATATGTGGCGAGCACTTGCGAGCAGCAGAGTGATAGCTAATTCTGCAGCACTCACAATATTAGAAGTCGGCGCATTAACAACCATGACTCCCGCTGTTGTTGCTGCGGGAATTTCAACGTTATCTAGACCAACTCCAGCTCGTGCGATGACCTTAAGGCCTTTTGCTGCTTCAATCGCTTCAGCATCCATCTTGGTTGCAGAACGAATGAGAACCGCGTCAACTCCTGCTGCTAGAGCAGCAAGCAACTCTCCCCGATCTGCGCCATTGCAGTGACGGAC
Organism: uncultured Actinomycetes bacterium; assembly: GCA_903907665.1. The sequence goes on from CAIVOW010000096.1 coordinate 7,035, forward strand.
TTCAAAATCTGGGCCCAACGCATCTAACGTCGCTGGGCTTAATTCTTCGGCGATTAAAACAACTGGTTTAGCCACGAGATGCATTGCCTTCCTGATAATCCTCATTCTTATTGTTTCCACGAACCCAAGACATCATCTTGCGAAGTTCACGGCCAACGGTTTCGATTGGGTGTGACTGTCCTTTTGCACGTAGCGCATTGAATTCTGGCGCACCTGCTTCTTGGTCATCTACAAAGCGCTTGGCAAATGTTCCATTCTGAATGTCGTTTAGGACGGCTTTCATATTTGCTTTAACACTTGCATCGATGACACGAGGTCCTGAAACATAATCACCGAATTCTGCTGTGTCAGAAACTGACCAGCGTTGCTTTGCAATTCCACCTTCGTACATCAAGTCAACAATCAACTTGAGTTCATGGAGACATTCAAAGTAAGCAACTTCTGGTTGATATCCAGCTTCTACCAGCGTTTCAAATCCGTACATAACGAGCTGTGAAGCACCACCGCATAAAACTGCTTGCTCGCCAAACAAATCTGTTTCACACTCTTCGGTAAAGGTAGTCAAGATTCCGCCTGCGCGAAGTCCGCCAATTGCCTTTGCATATGAAAGTGTGAGTGGCCAAGCGCTGCCTGAAGCATCTTGCTCGACTGCAACAAGAACTGGAACTCCACGACCAGCTGAATATTCGCGGCGGACCAAATGACCAGGACCCTTAGGGGCGATCATGGCTACATCGATATTAGATTCTGGCTTGATGTAATCAAAGCGAATATTGAAACCATGACCAAAAAGCAGCGCCGCTCCTGCTTTGAGGTTTGGCTTTATGGAATCTGTATAGATGTGGCGTTGCACGTGGTCAGGGGCCAGCAACATAACTACATCGGCTTCCTTAACAGCATCAGCGACAGACAGAACACGAAGGCCTTCACTTTCGGCTTTAGCGCGAGAAGAAGATCCGTCCTTAAGGCCAATGCGAACGTCTACTCCACTATCGCGAAGGTTTAGTGCATGTGCATGGCCTTGAGAGCCGTAACCAATAATTGCTACCTTCTTCGATTGGATGATTGAGAGGTCTGCATCCTCGTCATGATATTGAGTTGCCACTTATTTGCCTTTCCCTGGTTTAAGTCCGCGCTCCATTGCGACGAGACCTGACTGAACTAACTCTTTGATTCCATACGGTTCAAGCACTCGCAAAAGCGCTTGAATTTTTTCTGCATTACCCGTCGCCTCTATGGTGACTGCATCTTGTGCAACATCAACAACTTTGGCACGGAAAAGTTGAACGGTCTCAAGAACTTGTGAGCGCGTTTCTGGCGTCGTATTTACTTTCACCAAGAGAAGTTCTCGTTGGACGGAAGTAATCGGATCAAGCCGATCGGTATTTATGACGTCAATTAATTTATCTAATTGAGCAATGACCTGTTCTAAAGCATGGTCATCTACGTCAATAACAATTGTCATGCGCGAAATATCTGGATTTTCCGTAGGTCCTACTGCAAGGGAATCGATGTTGTATCCACGGCGTGAAAACAAAGATGCGATTCGAGCAAGAACACCTGGACTATTTTCAACGAGAACTGAGAGAGTATGAGTGGCCATTAGAGCTCCTGTGAATCCCAGACAGGCGCAAGGGAACGCGCAAGGGTGATTGAGTCATTAGATGTTCCGGCAGCAACCATCGGCCAAACCATCGCATCGCGATGAACGCTGAAATCAACGACAACGGGTTGGTCATTAATAGACATTGCCTTTTCGATAACTGCGTCTACTTCATCGCGAGTTTCAGCTCGGAGTCCAACACATCCCATAGCTTCTCCAAGTTTTGCAAAATCTGGAATTCTCTTTGAATGTAAGTCTGTGTTCGAGTAACGCTCGTTATAGAACAAGGACTGCCATTGACGAACCATGCCAAGACTTTCATTATTAATGATTGCAACCTTGATTGGAATGCCATTGAGTGCACATGTTGTAAGTTCTTGATTAGTCATTTGGAAGCAACCATCACCATCAATTGCCCATACTGTGCGATCGGGAGCGCCAACTTTTGCACCCATCGCAGCAGGAACTGCATAACCCATGGTTCCTAAACCACCTGAGTTCAACCAGCTACGCGGACGTTCGTATTGAACAAATTGAGATGCCCACATTTGATGTTGACCAACGCCAGCAACATAAATTGCTTCTGGGCCAGCAATCTTTCCCAGACGTTCAATAACGTATTGAGGAGAGAGTGCACCATCTGCGGGATGGTCATAACCCAATGGATAATTTTTGCGCCATCCATTGACTTGATTTACCCAATTGCCAATATCTGGCTGACTCTTTTTAAACTCAGCTTTAAGTACGGGCAAAAGTGCATCAATAGTGTTCTTCAAGTCACCAACTAGCGGAACATCTACGCGGCGCAATTTGCCAATCTCAGCTGGATCGATATCTGCATGAATAATTTTTGCATTCGGAGCAAATGTTGAAAGCTTTCCTGTAACACGGTCATCGAAGCGAGCGCCAAGAGTAATAAGAAGGTCTGCTTTTTGGAGCGCCGTAACTGCTGCAACAGTTCCATGCATACCAGGCATTCCAAGGTGCTGTGGGTGACTATCTGGAAATGCGCCAAGAGCCATTAATGTTGTAACAACCGGAGCGCCTGTTAATTCAGCAAGCGTCATCAGCTCTTTACTTGCATTGGCTTTGATGACACCGCCGCCAACATAGAGAACTGGCTGCTTGGATTCGGCAATAAGACGTGCCGCATCTCGAATATCTCCATCATTGGGCTGAAGTTTTGGCTGATACCCAGCAAGATTGATGGAGGTGGGGTATTCAAAATTTGTTTTGTTTACGAGTGCATCTTTTGCAATATCAACAAGTACCGCTCCTGGTCGCCCGGTCGCAGCAATATGAAAGGCAGAGGCTATGGCGTGCGGGATATCTTTAGCATTGGTTACTAAGAAATTATGCTTAGTAACAGGCATCGTAATTCCGCGAATGTCTGCCTCTTGGAAAGCATCTGTTCCAATTGATGTGGAATTTACTTGACCAGTGATTGCGACAATTGGGACAGAATCCATCTGCGCATCGGCAAGAGGTGTGACAAGGTTGGTAGCACCTGGGCCAGAAGTTGCAATGCAAACTCCAACGCGACCAGTTACTTGAGCATAACCCGTCGCTGCGTGCCCAGCTCCTTGCTCGTGTCGAACCAAGATATGTCTAATCTTTGAATCAAAAATTGGATCATATGCAGGAAGAATTGCACCGCCAGGAATACCAAACATGACGTCGACGCCTAAATGCTCCAAAGATTTCACGAGGGACTGTGCCCCGGTTACGTTTTCATTACTTGTCATGTTCATCTCCTTCCAGTGCGATAAGTTCTTATAAGTTTCTTATAAGTATTGTTAAATGAGAAAACCCTCAGTTTTTCCACTGAGGGTTAGCGCGCGATCGTCTTGCTTAGATCGCACGCTCTCGAATCACGACGTTTGAAGTCATACCCCTATTGTCTCCGACCATGGCCAAGTCAGTCAACCCCTGAGATGCAAGTCTCACTATTTAGGACGTGACCGCACCCTGTGACGCAGACCCTACGACCTTTGCATATTTCGCTAGCACGCCACGGGTGTACTTATGTGGCACAGGCGAGAAATGTTTACGGCGCTCAGCAAGTACTGATTCATCAACCAATAAATCTAGTTTCCCAGCAACCGTATCAACGCGAATTAAATCCCCATCTTCAATAAATGCAATAGGACCAGCGTCTACCGCTTCTGGTGCAATGTGCCCGACGCAAAGTCCAGTGCTACCACCAGAAAAACGACCATCAGTTAACAAGAGAACAGACTTTCCAAGTCCGGCACCTTTGAGCGCTCCGGTGATCATCAACATTTCGCGCATTCCGGGTCCACCCTTAGGACCTTCGTAGCGAATCACAACTGCATCCCCTGCTTTGATTGTTCCATTTTCAATAGCCGTCATAGCAGATTGTTCGCGTTCAAAAACTCTGGCTGGACCTTCAAATTTATCGACCCCTACTCCAGCAGTCTTTGATACAGCGCCGCCAGGTGCAAGTGACCCGGCCAAAATTGTGATTCCTCCGCCAGCTGAAAGGGGATTTTTAATAGAGTGAAGGACATCGCCATCTGGATCCAGTGGCTTAACTTCAGCAAGATTTTCAGCCATTGTTTTACCGGTGACCGTCAGTACATCTCCATGAATGAGGCCTGCATCAAGTAGTGCACGAAGAACTACAGGAATTCCACCAACTCTATCGACGTCGGTCATGACATATTTTCCAAAAGGTTTTACGTCAGCAAGCAGTGGGACTTTGACGCTGATACGTTGAAAATCTTCAAGTGTCAGTTCGACTTCAGCTTCATTAGCAAGAGCTAATAGATGTAAGACGGCGTTAGTAGATCCACCAAGCGCCATCACAATAGTAATTGCATTTTCAAATGCTTTCTTAGTCAAAATATCTCGAGTGGTAATTCCTTGTCGAATTAATTCAACAACCGCCGCTCCAGATTTCACTGCATAGTCATCGCGTCGACGATCAGGGGCTGGAGGTGAAGCGGATCCTGGTAGTGACAGCCCGATTGCTTCCCCAACCGCAGCCATGGTGTTAGCTGTGTACATTCCGCCACATGCACCTTCACCTGGACAAATAGCGCGTTCGATTCGGTCTACTTCGGCCTCAGTAATTAATCCGCGAGCACATGCTCCAACAGCTTCAAAGGAATCAATTAACGTAACATCTCGCCCATCAACATTTCCAGGAAGAGTTGAGCCTGCGTAAACGAAGACAGCGGCAACATCGATACGAGCGGCGGCCATCATCATGCCAGGCAATGATTTATCGCATCCAGCAAACATCACCATTCCATCAAGTCGCTCTGCTTGCATAACTGTTTCAACTGAATCGGCAATTACTTCGCGGGAAACTAGGCTGAAGTGCATTCCTTCATGGCCCATAGAAATTCCATCAGAAACCGAGATTGTTCCAAATTGCATGGGAAATCCACCAGAATCAATAACGCCCTTGCGCGATGCTTTAGCTAGGCGATCTAATGAGAGATTGCAGGGGGTTATCTCATTCCATGATGATGCAATTCCAATTTGAGGCTTCTTAAAATCTTCATCATCCATTCCAACAGCGCGTAGCATTCCACGAGCAGGTGAGCGTTCAAGTCCATCAGTAACAAGACCAGAACGTGGCTTCATGTTCGACATATATCTCCTCTTTCACCGATCTCTCTGATTAGCCTAAATATTTATTGACCCAAATACCTATTGACCCAAGTGCTTTAGCAAAAGTTCACGAACACGTGCCGCATCAGCCTGTCCACCAGTTGCCTTCATGACCGCGCCAATGAGAGCGCCAGCTGCTGGAATATTGCCACCTCGTATGCGTTCAGCAGTATCTGGTTGAGCCGCTATGGCTGCTTCAATTGCCGCCATTAATGCCGAGTCATCTGAGACAACTTTAAGGCCGCGCTTTTCTATTACTTCACGCGGTGTTCCTTCGCCATTAATAACTCCTTCAACAACTTGGCGTGCAAGCTTGTCGGTTAGCTCACCAGTTGCAATAAGTGAAATAATTTCCGCTACTTGATGCGGATCCATAAGTTCTGTCGGAGCTACTTCTTTCTCATTTGCTAAACGGGAAATTTCACCTAGCCACCAGCTTCGTGCTTTCGTCGGATCTGCCCCAAGTTTGACTGTAGCTTCAACCGTATCGAGCAATTCTGAATTAATCATTGCAGCCATTTCCTTATCAGGAACAGACCACTCAACTTGTAAACGCTTGCGATGAATCGAAGGCTTCTCTGGAAGTGTCTTGCGAATTTCCTCAATCCACGAAGCATCTGGAGCCACTGGAACCAAATCTGGTTCTTGGAAATAACGATAATCTTCGGCGGTTTCTTTGGAGCGACCAGGGCGTGTTTCACCACTCTCTTCCAAGAAATGGCGAGTCTCTTGAATAATGCGTTCTCCATTTTCAAGCAAATTGCCTTGGCGAATCATTTCACCATGAATTGCCCGCTCTACTGAACGAAGTGAATTCACATTCTTAGTTTCACTTCGGGTACCTAGCTTTCCGCTATTGATAGGCGAAAGTGAGACGTTAGCGTCGCAACGAAGTGATCCTTGTTCCATCTTTACATCAGAAACGCCGAGTGAACGCAAAATGTCACGTAACTCAGTTACATATGCCCGAGCAACCAGAGGAGCATATTTTCCAGTTCCAGGAATCATCCTTGTGACAACTTCCATCAACGGAATACCCGCACGGTTGTAATCCAGCAGCGAGTAATCAGCGCCATGAATGCGACCAGTCGAACCACCTACGTGAAGTGATTTGCCTGTGTCTTCTTCCATATGTACGCGCTCAATTTCAACCCGAAATACCTTGATGCCTTCATCTGTATCGATCTCAACATCGAGATAACCATTAACGCATATTGGCTCGTCATACTGAGAAATCTGAAAATCTTTTGGCATATCTGGATAGAAGTAATTCTTGCGAGCAAAGCGACTAAAGGGGGCGATGGAGCAATTGAGTGCTAGACCAATCTTGATGGCTGATTCAATCGCAACCTCATTAACGACCGGGAGCGCTCCAGGAAGGCCCAGACAAACTGGGCATGTTTGAGTATTAGGTTCTGCGCCAAATTCTGTAGCGCAGCCGCAGAACATTTTTGTATTTGTACTGAGTTCAACGTGTACTTCTAAACCTAGAGTTGGCTCGTACTTTTCAAGAACGTCATCATAATTTAGAGCCATTATTTTCCTCCCAGCGCGGGAGCTAGTGACATCAGCGGTGCGCCCCATTTGCTATTGAGCGCAGCTTCAAGTGTTCCTCCAACTTGATACATCAAGTCATCTTGCATAGCTGGGGCCATAATCTGAAAACCAACAGGTAAGTTATCTTCAGAAGCCAAGCCACAAGGAAGGCTCATTCCACCAATTCCAGCCATGTTCACCGGAATAGTTGCGATGTCATTTAAGTACATAGCAACAGGATCGTTAGCTTTTTCGCCAATTTTAAAAGCAGTAGTGGGCGCAGTTGGTGAAACCAAAACATCGGCCTTGGTAAAAGCTGCTTCATAGTCACGCATTATCAGTGTGCGTACTTTTTGTGCTGAACCATAATATGCATCGTAATAGCCTGAAGAAAGGGCATACGTTCCCAGAATAATTCTTCTTTTTACTTCTTTTCCAAAACCTGCTTGGCGAGTCAAACTCATTACTTCTTCCGCGCCGCGCTTGCCATCATCGCCAACACGAAGGCCGTAGCGCATTGAATCAAAAC
>CAIVOW010000097.1 GCA_903907665.1 uncultured Actinomycetes bacterium
AGATATTTATTTCACGCTCAGCAGATTCAATTGAATCTGAACCATGGACAATATTTTGAACAACTTTTGTACCTTGATCTCTCGCAAGATCCCCACGAATCGTTCCAGGCTCAGCCGTCGTAGGGTCGGTGGTGCCTGCTAATTTTCTAAATCCTTCAATCACGCGATTACCTTCAGCGATGATTGCAACAACCGGACCTGAGAGCATGAACTCAAGTAGCGGTTCGTAAAAAGGCTTACCTTCGTGTTCTGCATAATGCTTTGCTAGTAGTGCGCGATCAGGTTCAACCATTTTGAGTGTTGAAATTACATATCCTTTTCGTTCGATACGAAAAATTACTTCTCCAACAAGCGAACGACGCACACCATCTGGTTTCACAAGAACGAGAGTGCGCTCTTGAGGCACAAGATGAGACTGATTCTGCTGCGAGGTCATTGGTGCATTCTATGGGCTGGCAGGGTTTCCTTTAAACCGGGGGGTTCGCTTCCCGTTCGGCTACCAATCGTGCGCGAATAGCCTCACCCTTGCGCCCCAAAAAGAAGGCCGTAGCCCAAAGGCCAGCAAATAGCGTTCCCATAAAGTACATAATCGGCACCACAGAGCCATATGCAATTAAGCCAATTTGTAGGACGCTTCCCACAATCCAACCTAATGGTCTTTTCATCATTCCTGCATTTAGCAGACATGCAAGGGCCAGTGCCCCACCAAGAATAAGTGCGAGTGATCCGTGATTCTCCATCGCAAGCAACAATGCAAATCCCATGAGCAGAGATTCCATCGTTATTACAGCTGCGCCTAAAATTCTCATGAGCGAAGCTCTGAAATCTTTCGAAGGATTGAACGACTTTCACCTGCCGTGACTACTGATCCAGTTATGACTACTGAAGAAACACCTTCACTCGTCTGATTAACTAGAGTGCATTGTTCGATTGCAGTAGTTATTGCCGTCCTAAGATCTGGCGCCTTAAAAACTCGATCAATCCCAAAGACTTTAATTGCTGCGTCAAAGAGCACATCTACCGGTAGCGCACGCTCGGAAGAATTCTGAGTTACGACTAACCGATCGATTATTGGCTCAAGCTCGAGTAATACACCATGCACGTCTTTCTCGCCTAAGATTGCGAGCACACCAAATACGGTTTCGAAATCAAATTCAGAGGCAATGGTCGCTGCTAGTGCTTTAGCTCCATGAGGATTGTGTGCAGCATCCACTATGACTGTTGGGTCACGGTACAAAATTTCGCACCTACCTGGTGAGGTAACTTTTGCAAACGCATTCCTGACTAATTCTTCATCGAGCATAACGCCAGAGAAGGCTTCAACAGATGCAATTGCGATAGCCGCATTAGAGGCTTGATGTGCACCATACAAAGGAATAAAAATATCTGTATACATTCCATGCACTCCGTTGATTGCCACAAGTTGGCCACCAACAGCAATATCTCGCTTGGCTACGGAAAATTCCAAACCTTCACGATATGGAATTGCTGCTTTTTCTAACACTTTGGCAGTCAACACTTTTGCAACTTCAACAGGTTGCGCTGCAAGTACCACATGAGATTCAGGTTTAATAATTCCAGATTTTGTTTCAGCAATTTCTGCAAGCGTCTCGCCAAGATATTCAGTGTGATCTAAGCCAATAGGAGTAATAACAGAAACTTGACTTGAAACGATGTTGGTTGCATCCCATGCCCCGCCCATCCCGGCTTCAATCACTGCGACATCGACTGGATATTCAGCAAAGGCTACAAATGCGAGCGCTGTCATCGCTTCAAAAAACGATATCGGATGTGGTTGACGACTATCTATTAAGTCTAGGTATAAGGCGACATCGTTGTAGGTAGCAATCATTCCTTGCGGTGAAATTGGCTCGCCTTTTAGGGCAATACGTTCAAGAAAGCTTTCAAGATGCGGGCTGGTAAAGCGGCCGGTGCGATACCCAAGTTCTGAAAAGAGCGCGTCAATCATGCGCGAGGTCGTGGTTTTTCCGTTGGTCCCAGCAATATGTACGACGGGATATGTTCGCTCTGGACTTCCAAGTGCATCACACAAGGCAGAAATACGATCAAGTGATGGCTCAATGCGAGTTTCAGGCCAACGCTTTAGCAGCGCTTGATAAATATGTTCCAAGACTTCAAGACTTTCAGGCGTACTCATATCCATATTTATTGTGCCGGAAGAGCGGCTAGCGCAGCTGTGAGTCGCTCAATATCTGCAGTTGTATCTGCCATGCGTTGGCGAATTTCTTGCACTACTTCCATAGGGGCTTTAGCCATAAAACCTTCATTTTCAATTTTTACTTTTGCGGTATTTCGATCCTTTTCGGCAGCAGCTAAATCCTTAGTAAGGCGAGCTCGCTCAGCGTTTATGTCGATTGCACCTGATAGATCGAATTCAACTGTTATGCCTGCTACATCGATTTTTGAGGTGAAGTTACCCTCTTCCTTTTCACAGCGAACAATGAATCGAATTGCATCTTCATAGGAATCTAAACCTGCTTCTGATAGACCATTAAAACGAGCAATGATGCGGGCTGAGGTCTTTATTCCCTGGTCATTTCGGAAGCGGCGAATTTCAGTAATTATCTCTTGAACTTTTGTTACGGATGCAAGTGATGATTCTTCGCGTTGTGATGGATTCATTTTTGGCCAAGACGCAGTTACAAGCGTTTCTTTTCCAGTTAAGTTGCACCAAAGTTCTTCCGTGATGAATGGCATTACGGGATGCATCAACCGAAGTAACTGGTCTAGGACATGTCCAAGTACTCGCTGAGTGTCAGTTGCAGCAACCCCGCCCTTAGCAAATGATGATTTAGTTAATTCTAAATACCAGTCACATAAGTCATCCCATGCAAAGTGATAAATTATTTCGCAAGCTTTAGCAAATTCAAATTTCTCTAAAAGCTGGTCTACTTCTGAAACAGTTTCAGCTAGGCGAGTGAGGATCCATTTATTAATATCATCGAGTGAATCAAAAGATGGCATTGGACCTTCGGTAGTTGCACCATTCATCTTTGCAAACCTAGTTGCATTCCAAAGCTTTGTTGCAAAGTTACGTGCTCCTGCAATCCATTCTTCGGCTAGAGCTTGGTCCGCTCCTGGATTAGCTCCGCGGGCAAGTGTGAAACGCAGCGCATCAGATCCATACTTATCCATAAATTCAATTGGATCGACAACATTTCCTTTGGACTTCGACATTTTCTTTCCAAATTTATCGCGGACTAAACCGTGCAAAGCAATAGTTTGGAATGGCTGTACTCCATCCATTGCGAAAAGTCCCATAATCATCATGCGAGCAACCCAGAAAAATAGGATGTCATATCCCGTAACGAGAACGCTGGTTGGATAAAACTTCTTTACATCATCAGTTTGTGTTGGCCAGCCAAGAGTTGAAAAGGGCCAAAGCGCGGAAGAAAACCATGTATCTAGAACATCAGGATCCTGCGTATATCCAGCAGGAGGTGTTTCGTTTGGACCGCACACGACAACTTCATCATTTGGTCCGTAATACACAGGAATGCGGTGGCCCCACCAAAGCTGTCGGGAAATACACCAGTCATGCATATTATCGACCCAGTCGAAATAGCGAGGAGCAAGTTCTTCGGGTTCAATTTTTACGCGACCATCGCGAACGGCATCACCGGCCGCTTTTGCGAGCGGAGCTACTTTCACAAACCATTGTTTCGATAGCCGTGGCTCGACAACAGTTTCACAGCGAGAGCAATGACCAACTGAGTGTGAGTAGGGACGCTTTTCCCATCCGATTCTTCCGTCTTTGCGAAGTTGCTCAACCACAGCCTTTCGAGCTTCGAATCGATCCATGCCATCGAATTGAGTATTAGTTCCATCCATCACAGCATGTTCATTCATAATAATTACCATAGGAACGTTATGGCGCATCGCCATCTCAAAGTCATTTGGATCATGCGCGGCAGTTACTTTTACAGCGCCAGTCCCAAACTCAGGATCTACTAATTCATCGGCAATAATTGGAATCAGGCGATCGACATATGGAAGTTTTACAAACTTACCGACCATATCTTTGTAGCGCTCATCATTTGGATTCACCGCAACAGCGCCATCACCCAACATAGTTTCTGGACGAGTAGTTGCAATACTGATTTGATTTTCACCCGGATCGCCATAAGTAATCTGAACAAATTCACCGTCAATTTCTTTATGATCAACTTCGATATCAGATAAAGCAGTTAGGCATCGTGGGCACCAGTTAATAATCCGCTCGGCACGATAAATAAGTTCAGCGTCATAAAGACGTTTAAAAATTGCTAGTACCGCTTCAGACAGATTGGCATCCATCGTGAATGCTTCTCGGCTCCAGTCGACAGAATCACCCAGGCGCTTCATCTGATCCAGAATGAGTCCACCGGATTCGGCTTTCCATTCCCAAACTTTTTCCACAAACTTTTCGCGTCCAAGATCATGACGAGAGAGTCCTTGCGCAGCGAGTTGTTTCTCAACAACATTCTGCGTAGCGATACCTGCGTGATCCATACCAGGAAGCCAGAGTGCTTCAAAGCCCTTCATTCGCTTCATGCGAATCAAAATGTCTTGAAGTGTGTGGTCCAGGGCGTGCCCAATATGCAGGCTACCTGTCACATTCGGTGGTGGAATAACAATGGTGAAAGGTGGTTTAGATGACTTGGCATCAGCGGTGAAATATCCAGCATCAATCCACTTTTTATAGAGGACACCTTCAATATCGGCAGGCGTAAAGGCTGCAGCTAATTCAGGATGTTCGCTCATAATGGGTGAGTCTAGATTAAAAGTTAAGCGCTCTTCTCCTCGGTGTCTTCTGCGCCTTTGCCCTTGGCGGCGCGCTTTGGTCCGGCGCCTCGAGGGATGTATTGAGGCTCGGCCTCTTTATTTACTACTCCGGGAGTGATGATTACTCGCTCAATATCCTTGCGGGAAGGAACTTCATACATAACCGACAAGAGGGTATCTTCCATAATCGCGCGCAAGCCACGTGCACCAGTACCGCGTTTGATTGCAAGATCTGCAACCACTTCGAGAGCTTCTGGAGTTACTTCTAGTTCGACGCCATCTAACTCAAAGAGTTTTTCGTACTGCTTAACGAGAGCATTCTTAGGCTCGGTTAAAATCTCCATAAGCGCTGGACGATCTAACTTTTCAACGCTTGTAAGAATTGGTAGACGCCCGATAAATTCTGGAATCATTCCAAACTTCAAAAGATCTTCTGGCATTACATCACCAAAGATATCAACCTTAGAAACTTCTTCGGCAGTTTGGAGTTTGGCGTTGAATCCCACTCCGGCTTTACCCTTACGGCTTTCAATTATTTTCTCAAGGCCAGCGAAAGCTCCACCCACAATGAAAAGAATATTTGTTGTATCGATTTGAAGAAATTCTTGATGAGGATGCTTACGGCCACCTTGTGGTGGAACAGACGCGGTGGTTCCCTCAAGGATCTTGAGAAGGGCTTGTTGAACACCTTCACCTGATACGTCACGAGTAATCGAAGGGTTCTCGGCTTTACGAGCCACCTTATCGATTTCATCAATATAGATAATTCCTGTTTCGGCTTTCTTCACATCGTAATCTGCTGCCTGAATTAACTTGAGAAGAATGTTCTCAACGTCTTCGCCAACATAACCAGCTTCGGTTAGCGCTGTTGCATCTGCAATCGCGAATGGCACGTTAAGCATTCTTGCAAGAGTCTGGGCAAGAAGCGTCTTTCCGCAACCAGTTGGTCCGAGAATCAAAATATTAGACTTCGCTAATTCAACAGCGTCATCACGCTTTGAATCACCTGACTGAACACGCTTGTAATGGTTGTATACGGCAACAGCTAGCGAACGCTTAGCGCTCTCCTGGCCAATAACAAACTGATCGAGGAAATCTGAAATCTCTTGTGGCTTTGGTAGTTCGGTTAATCCAAGAACGCTTGTCTCGGAGAGCTCTTCAATAATGATTTCATTACATAATTCGATACATTCATCGCAAATATAGACACCGGGTCCGGCAATAAGTTTCTTAACTTGCTTTTGTGTCTTTCCGCAGAAAGAACACTTAAGGAGATCACCTGATTCTCCGATGCGTGTGTTCATACCCGAAGACTACAAAGCCCCACCATCTCTGGCAGGGCATTTGAGCATAAAGCGTGTTCGCTTATAGGTGAATCGGATGACAGCTAATTACTTAGCTGCTTTGCGCGAGGCAAGTACCTGATCGATAAGGCCGTACTCGACAGCATCTGCTGCAGTGAGAATCTTGTCGCGTTCAATGTCTTTGGCAATTTCTTCAGCTGACTTTGTTGAGTGCTTTGCAAGCATCTCTTCAAGCAATGCGCGCATGCGCATGATTTCTCGAGCTTGAATCTCGATATCAGAACCTTGACCGCCACCTTCAGATGAAGGTTGGTGAATCAAAATTCGAGCATGCTCAAGAGCAAAACGCTTTCCTTTTGCACCGCCTGCAAGCAATATTGCCGCTGCAGAAGCTGCCTGACCAAGACAAATTGTCATCACATCAGGGCGAACAAATTGCATCGTGTCATAAATCGCTGTCAACGCTGTGAAAGATCCTCCGGGAGAGTTGATGTACATCATGATGTCGCGGTCTGGATCCATTGACTCAAGCGTCAAAAGCTGAGCCATCACGTCATTTGCAACAGTGTCATCAATTGCCTGGCCCAAGAAAATAATTCGCTCTTCAAAAAGTTTTGTATACGGATCTAGGCGCTTGAAGCCATAAGCCGTCTTCTCTTCGATTGTTGGAAGTACATAACGAGCTGAAATATCATTTATTTTATTATTCATGCTGCCCCACCACTTCCTGTTACTTGTGATGCCGACTTAACGACATGATCAACTAAGCCGTATTTCTTTGCATCTTCAGCATCAAACCAACGGTCACGATCAGAATCTGCGGTGATTGTCTCAACGCTCTGACCTGAGTGCATCGCAATAAGTTCAGCCATACGGCGCTTGGTGAACGCCATCTGCTCTGCCTGAATCCGAATTTCAGTTGCTGTGCCACCGATGCCACCAAGAGGTTGGTGCATCAAAATACGTGCGTTAGGAAGTGCATAACGCTTTCCTGGAGCACCAGCTGTAAGAAGGAACTGGCCCATGGACGCTGCAAGACCCATAGTTACTGTCGCAACATCATTTTTGATGTATTGCATGGTGTCATAAATAGCCATGCCCGCAGAAACAGATCCGCCTGGTGAATTGATGTATAGGAAAATATCTTTATCCGGATCTTCAGCTGCAAGAAGCAACATCTGTGCCGAAATAGCGTTTGCCATGTTGTCTTCAACTTGGCCCGTCATGAAAATGATGCGCTCTTTCAGAAGGCGTTGGTAAACCTGGTCATCCAAGCCGCCCATACCCATGCCCGCTGAACGCGAGGTGATTTCTTCCACTATTCCTCCTGAAGGCTTTACTAAAACTGGAATTTCTATGTATTGACCTTAACAATCTTTATGCAGGAATGCTTCCCGATTAATCGTGAAATTAGGCTCATCCTGTTCGCCCTGAGAGAAGTGGTTATTCGGCGGGCGCAGAGACAACTTCAGGTTGTGGGCGTAGAGCTTCAAGATCTACAGCCTTTCCTGATTTCGTGACAACTTTTACCCGGCTTAGAATCCCAGCCAGAGCTTTAGCGCGAGCCACTTCAGCGATCATCGTGTTTACCTGGCCCGCATCAGTAACTTCCTTGATGAACTGATCAGGCGACATTCCATAGCGCTGTGAAGCACGGAATAGGTATTCGGTGAGCTCGTTTTCATTGACTGACACTTGCTCAGCATCGACGATAGTGTCAAAAATGATTTCTTGTGTAAATGACTTAGTGGTCGATTCAATTACTTCAGCTCGGTGTGCGTCATCTTCAAGGCGACCTTCACCCTCAAGGTGGCTATTCACTTCTTTATCAATAAGATTTTGTGGAACCGGAACCTTAATTTCGGTCATCAACTTATCAACGAGCAGATCGCGGGCAGCGGAGCCTTGCTCCATCTCCTTTACGCGATTTAAGCGCGTTGAAATATCAGTCTTAAGTTCTGCAAGCGTTTCAAACTCAGATGCCATCTTAGCAAAAGCATCATCAGCTTCTGGAAGGTCGCGACGTTTAACAGCCTTAACAGTGACATCAATGTCGCCAGTCTGTCCTTCAGCCATCCCAACAAGTCCAGCAGTGAAGCGCTTACTTTCGCCTTCTTTCAATCCTTGAAGAGCCTCATCTAATCCGTCAACCATGCGGTTAGTACCTACTTCGTAGGAAACGTCGTTAACTGTTCCGCCATCAATCTCTTCGCCATCAACTTTTGCGCTTAGATCGATTGAAACAAAATCACCTGTCTCGACAGTTTTCTCAACTGTCGTAAGAGTTCCAAAGCGAGCGCGAAGTGCTGTGAGTTGCTCATCAACATCTGCATCACTTACTTCTACATCATCAACAGTGAGGGTGATCTTAGAAAAATCGGGAAGTTCGATTTCGGGACGAATATCTACTTCAACTTCTAAAGAGAGTGAAACCTTGTCCTTAAGTTCCTTGATATCTACTTCTGGACGACCAATGGGAGAAATCTTTGCTTCACGCGCAGCTTGTGTGTAGAAAGTTGGAATGGCTGCGTTAATTGCTTCATCTAAAACAACCGCACGCCCAACACGCTGATCAATCATCGCTTGTGGCACTTTGCCCTTACGGAAACCAGGAATGTTTACGCGAGCACTTACTGCCGTGTACGCATCTGCAAGGAATGGAGCCATTTCGTCGAAGGTAACTTCAATAGAAATCTTTACGCGGGTTTCATTGAGTTTTTCTACGTCGCTCTTCACGGCTCTCCTTCAAAGGGATTCACTTTTCGGTACTGATGTTTAGGTACTACTGGTCGGGGCGGCGAGATTCGAACTCGCGGTCTCCTGCTCCCAAAGCAGGCGCGCTAGCCACTACGCTACGCCCCGGCGGCGTAAGGCAGGAGTCTAAGGTATTAAATTACCTTCTCCTAACCAGAACCTGTACCTTATGGCACTGGAGCAGAAACCCTGTAAAAATGGTTCCCGCCCCAACGATTCAACGCCTATATGCGGGTGTAGTTCAATGGTAGAACTCCAGCCTTCCAAGCTGGTTGTGCCGGTTCGATCCCGGTCACCCGCTCCAATATTCATCCTTTTTTGATTTACATAGGCACTATTCCTCCAACTTGCTCTGCAAAAAATCCCCCCGATGCATTAAATGCATTAGTAGTTGTAGCGGGATTAATCATGAGGACCGCTTGTAATTTGTAGTCAATCTCGACCATTGAGCCATCCAAAAGAATTCGTGCACTCACGTTGTTTTCTGTGACCGATCCAGAATTTCGACTTGAAGCGCCACTGCTAACTAAGTACGTAAAGACGATTGTTGGCGTTACGCCTGGAGCGGTGATGCGAACCAAATTAATTGCACCCTCTCCTTCTGTGGCTGCAAAAGTTCCATGGATCATGAGTTCAATAACATAAATCTTCTTAGCCAAAAAAGTACCAAAAGATGCGGATGAGACTTCGGTATCACCAGTCGAAATCAGCGTGCCAAAAACTACGTTACCTATTGAGGCAGTTGCTATACCGCTCGGACCCATCGGACCGACATCACCTTTTGCGCCAGGTGAACCAGGTGATCCCGTCAATCCTGCATCGCCAGTTACGCCGACATCACCTTTTGCG
>CAIVOW010000098.1 GCA_903907665.1 uncultured Actinomycetes bacterium
ACAATGGGCCAAGTTGCCGAACCGTATATTCCACGTAGATCAATTCGTCATCTTGAAAAAGGCCGAGTAGTTATTTTTGGCGCCGGAGCGGGAATGCCGTTTTTTACAACCGATACAGTTGCGGCGCAGCGCGCACTGGAAATTGGCGCAGAGTGTTTGCTTTTGGCAAAGAGTGGCGTTGATGGCGTATATACGGCAGATCCGAAAAAAGACCCAACAGCCACCAAATACGATTCAGTTACTTACGATGATGTACTTTCAAAATCCTTAGCGGTTGCAGATGCCGCAGCTTTCAGCTTATGCCGCGAGAATAACCTGCCTATTATTATTTTCGATTTAAAGAATAAAGGAAATATTGCGCGCGCAGTCAAGGGCGATCAAATCGGAACGCTTGTTTCCGATAATCGTTAGAAAATAAAGGGAGCCACGGAATTATGTCTGATCTCAATACTCTACTCGCTGATGCAGTAGCTAAAATGGCTAAAGCCATTGAAGTGGCAAAAGATGATTTTGGTGCAATACGCACGGGCCGCGCACACCCATCTATGTTTGCCAAAATTATGGTCGATTACTATGGATCATTCACTCCGCTAGCTTCACTTGCGACCATTCAGGTACCAGAAAATCGAATGGCTATTGTGAGTCCTTTTGATAAAGGCGCAGTCGCATCAGTTGAGAAAGCAATCCGAGATTCAGACCTTGGCGTCAACCCTCAAACTGATGGCGGAGTAATTCGTGTTAATTTTCCTCAGCTTACAGAAGAGCGCCGCAAGGATTACATCAAAGTGGCCAGAACAAAGGCTGAAGATTCCCGAATTTCGATTCGCAATATTCGCCGTACCGCGAAAGAAGCGATGGAGAAAATGGAGAAAGATGGAGACGCCGGCAAAGATGACGTCGCCCGTTGCGAAAAAGATTTAGAAAAGACCACAAGTGATCATGTAACGAAAATTGATGAACTTCTTAAACATAAAGAAGCTGAGTTGCTCGAGGTTTAACTCTCGACTCCCATCATGGATGATATTCATTCGCTCAATGAGGCGATAAACAAAAGGGCGGGACGCAAGCTTCTGCCATCTATCGCAGTGTCACTGCTGATCCTCGGGGTCGTATTCGCTACGCTCAAGATTCACCCTCTACTTTTCACAGCGCTCGTACTGATTGCAGTAATACTTGCTATGCGCGAGCTCAATCATGCTTTCAAAATTGCAAACATCATGATTCCTGAATACTTTCTCCAAATTGCATCAATCGGAGTTCTTGCTGCAGCTTACTTTGGAAAAGTTTCTGGTTTATCCGTAGCTGTCGCAATTGCAGTCCCAAATCTTTTGGTTTTTTTGCTAGCAATGGCGCCAGCAGACTTTTTAAAGCGTGCATCAGCTGCGGCCCTTGCGATATTTTATATTCCATTCTTAGCGGGCTTCATTGTTCTTCTCGCTCATGATGCTGATGGCCCAGTACGCATATTGACCTTAGTTGTGTTGGTCGCCTGTAATGACACTTTTGCATATATATCAGGGGTACTTTTTGGAAGACACCGCCTTGCACCACACATCAGCCCTAAGAAAACTTGGGAGGGCTTGATTGGATCGTTGATAGCAACGACAATCGCAGCTTCATTAGTATTTCATTTTGTCGTCCATAAGCATTGGTGGCTTGGTGTACTCATCGGGTTAATGGGCGTTGCGACCGCTACTGCTGGCGACTTGATTGAATCGGCTTTAAAGAGGGATTTGAGTATCAAAGATATGGGTTCAATTTTGCCGGGTCATGGAGGCGTTCTTGATCGAATCGACTCTGTTCTTTTTACAGGGCCAGCCGTCTGGTTTGTCCTTGAACTTATTCAGCATTGGAAGTTATAGCCCAGATGTCAGATGAATTGAAATTAGTCTTCGATGAACCAAAGCAAAGAGTAAAACCTCCCAAGCATTTCGCTGACCTAGATCCTGAAGGCAGAAAAGCACTTGCAGAAGAGATTGGCTTGCCTGCATTTAGGGCTAAGCAAATAGCGACGCATTTTTTCGTACATTACAACGATGATCCAGAAACATGGACTGACATCCCAAAGGACTTGCGCTCACTCGTCGCAGAAAAATTTACTCCAAAACTCATCACTCTTGTGCGAACCGTGACAGCTGATAATGGCAAGACTCGTAAAGATTTATGGCGCCTTCACGATGGAGTATTAGTTGAAAGCGTTTTAATGCGCTACACAGATCGCACAACAATATGTATATCATCGCAAGCTGGCTGTGGAATGAACTGTCCCTTTTGTGCAACTGGTCAAGCAGGTCTTACTCGCAATCTGACTGCCGGGGAAATCACGGCTCAAGTTGTAGCAGCCGCTCGCACCTGCGCTTCAGGAGAATTACCAGGGGGAGAGACTCGTCTTTCTAATGTTGTATTTATGGGTATGGGTGAACCAATGGCCAACTACAACGCCGTTATGCGCAGTGTTCGTAATATAACTTCACCACAACCAGATGGACTTGGCATCGGCGCTCGATCAGTCACGGTTTCTACGGTTGGGCTTGTGAATGGAATCGAAAAACTTCGCGATGAAGGTATCCCTGTAACCCTTGCAGTCTCACTACACACCCCAGATGATGAACTTCGTAACACTCTTGTTCCGATCAACTCTCGCTGGAAAGTGAAAGAAGTTTTGACGGCAGCAGATAGTTATTCAGATAAAACAGGCCGCCGTTACTCAATTGAATATGCGCTAATCCGAGACATTAACGACCAGGCATGGCGGGCAGATTTGCTCGGCCGACTTCTAAAGAATAGAAATGCCCACGTCAATCTCATTCCACTCAATCCAACGCCGGGCTCCAAATGGACCGCCTCGCGCCACCAGGATGAAGCCGAATTCGTTCGAATTCTTGAAACCTACGGGGTTCCCGTGACGGTTCGAGATACACGAGGCCGGGAAATTGACGGAGCCTGTGGCCAACTAGCCGCCGCCGAGATAACCTCTTCCTCATGAAAACTCTTCAAAACTTCGTCAACGGTAAAAAGCAAGATTCAGCAAGCGGGCAGAGTAGCGAGATCATCGATCCAGTAACCGCCCAGCCTTATGCAACTGCGCCGATCTCAAACGCTGCAGATGTAGATCAGGCGGTTAACGCTGCTGCAAAAGCTTTTGAAGGGTGGCGTGATTCGACGCCGTCAGAACGCCAACGAGCACTTTTGAAAATCGCGGATGCGTTTGAAGCAAGACAAGATGAATTAGTAGCAGTTGAGTCAGCAAATACGGGTAAGCCGATTGCGCTAACTACCTCGGAGGAAATGCCTCCAATGATTGATCAAATTCGCTTCTTCGCAGGAGCAGCGCGAAATCTTGAAGGACGTTCAGCTGCTGAGTACATGCGCGGTATGACATCTTTTATTCGTAGAGAACCAATTGGAGTGTGCGCTCAAGTTACGCCTTGGAATTATCCAATGATGATGGCAGTTTGGAAGTGGGCTCCCGCCATTGCGGCAGGCAACACTGTTGTATTGAAGCCAAGTGACACGACCCCTGCATCAACAGTGTGGATGGCGGAAGTTATGGCTGAATTTTTGCCAGAGGGCGTTTTCAATGTAGTAACTGGGGATCGTGATACAGGCCGAGCACTAGTTGAACACAAAATTCCTCAGATGGTTTCTATTACGGGATCAGTTCGCGCAGGTATGGAAGTTGCGAAGAGTGCATCAAATGATCTAAAGCGGGTTCATCTTGAACTTGGCGGTAAAGCGCCAGTCGTTGTTTTTGCAGACGCTAATTTAGAGGCAGCAGCAGAAACCATTGCAATTGCAGGTTACTTTAATGCCGGACAAGATTGCACTGCGGCGACGCGCGTAATTGTCGAAGCATCGGTATACGACCAATTTGTTTCACTTTTAGCAAAACAAGCTACCGAAAATATCGCGACAGGCGCTCCTACCGAAGATGTCCTTTATGGCCCAGTAAATAATGCAAATCAGTTGGCCCGCCTCGAAGGATTTATCGAGCGCGCACCATCACATGCAAATATTGTGGTGGGTGGTAAGAAAGTTGATCGAGCAGGGTATTTCTGGAGCCCAACAGTTGTCTCAGATCTGAAGCAGGATGATGAAATGATTCAAAACGAGATTTTTGGACCTGTAATCACGGTACAAAAATTTACTGATGAAGCTCAAGCGATTTCTTATGCAAATGGAGTTGCTTATGGCTTAGCTTCTAGCGTTTGGACAAGTAATCACGGCCGTGCCATGCGCTTAGCAAAAGCTTTTGATTTCGGAGTCGTATGGATTAACACTCATATTCCAATGGTCGCAGAAATGCCTCATGGTGGATTTAAGCATTCTGGATACGGCAAAGACCTCTCACAATATGGCTTTGAGGACTACACCCGGATCAAGCATGTAATGACAAACTTAAATCTCTAAGAGAATTTAAAGCCGTTTTTTCAACATTCGGGTCTACTATGAGAGTGCTTAACATCGCAACTAGTTTTGCTCTTCTTTTAGCGCTATAACTAGAGCGGCCCATAGAGAGGCTCATTACGTGGCTAAATCATCAGGCTCAAATCCCTCAGAAGAGAGTGACCTTCTCGCGCAACTAGATAGCGCATCGAAATCATTTCTTTCTCGCAGAGCACTTTTAGCCGGAGCAGGTGGAGCGGCCGCTGCAACAATGATGGGAATCGAAGGCGCGGATCTCGCACATGCAGCTGGCAAAGTTGTTCGCTGGGCCAACTGGGGCCTTTATTTAGATTTTGATAATAAAACCAAGAAATATCCAACTCTTGAAGCTTTTCAAAAGAAAACTGGCATTAAGGCTACATACCAAGAAGCAATTGATGATAACGATACATTCACAGCCAAGGTTGCCCCGCAGCTTAGGTTAAAAAAGGATATTGGCTACGACGTTGTCACAATGACCGAAGTTAAAAACCGGGATTCTTAATTATTTATTATATTTATACAAGATAATTTATAGCAAACAACTCATTATGAAAAATTTATTTAATCAAATAATTACCTGTTATCTGA
>CAIVOW010000099.1 GCA_903907665.1 uncultured Actinomycetes bacterium
CACAGAGGCATTTCGCACCTTACGTACTAATTTGCAGTTCTTGCGCCCTGACTCACACCCACAGGTAATTGTTGTTACATCGGCGCTTCCTAATGAAGGCAAGACCACCACCGCAATTAACTTGGCACTCTCACTAGCTCAAGGTGGATCAAAGACTATTTTGGTTGAAGCAGATTTGCGTCGCCCTAAAGTCCCTATCTATTTGGAGCTACCAAGTAAGTCATTGGGAATGAGTGAATTACTTACTGACCAGAAAAAAATAACAGCCATTTCTATAAAAAAACTGGTACATACATACGAGAGCACAGGCTTACAGGTCCTTTTATCAGGCAAGGTACCGCCTAACCCTTCTGAATTGCTAGGTTCTCACCGCTTTGAAGAACTGATTGTCTTACTTCGCAAGCAGTTCGAATATGTGATCATTGACTGCCCACCGCTATTGCCTGTTACAGATGCAGCTATTGTTGCTGCGAAGGCAGATGGTGCCATTCTTGTCATTCATGCAGGTGCTACAAAGAAACCACACTTTATTGGTTCACAAGATGCCGTAAAGGCTGTTGGTTCAATAATCCTTGGTGTTGTCTTGAATAAGATCCCTGAATCAACACTTGAATATGAATACGGATATCGTTATGGCTATCCACGCTATTACGGTGCTAACTACAAGCCTTATGCCTCTAAAGACTCTGCGATTGGTCGCTACACACCACGACCAGATGATCTTGCACGAATTGAACGTGAAGAGCTATTTGAACATATTAAAGGCAAGAGATTTAAGGAAGAGTTGAAGTACCAACAAGATACTAAGGCTTAATACGCGCCTTTTCCTTTAAAGATAGCTCCAATGGTTGAAACAATGATCCAAAGATCTCGGGTGAAGGACCAGTTAATTAAATAGTTTAGATCAAGAGCAACGCTGGTACGTAAATCTAGATCTGAGCGTCCGCTGATTTGCCACGGACCCGTAATTCCAGGCTTAGCAATTAACCGGCGTTCATAGATTGAGTTATAGACGTTTACCTCCTGCGGCAAAGCTGGCCTTGGTCCAACAACAGACATGCTGTTGTTTAACACATTAAGGAACTGTGGCAACTCATCTAGTGAGTACTTGCGCAGAATTCGCCCAACAGGGGTAACGCGAGGATCTTGTCGATTCTTAAATATTATGTGGTCTTTTGCATGGATATTTTCAACATCACTGAGCATCTTGTCAGCACCTTTAACCATGGAGCGGAATTTATAGAACTTGAATGGGCGACCATTGAGACCAATACGCTTTTGCGAGTAGAAAACTGGCCAGCCGCTACTAATCAGCACAGCAATTACAATCAAGAGAAATACTGGGCTCAGAACCATCATGACTGTGAATGAAAAGAGAAGATCGAAGCTTCGTTTAACAATTCGCCAAGGAAGGGAAATCTCTGATTTTTCAAAGGTTAAGAATGGGATCCCTTCTTGAGGTGAGGGGATAAGCCAGTAGCCCAAGTTGCCGGAGTCCAATGGAATCCAGTTCACATGTATGTCCAAATCTTCGCAGTAGTGGATAAATTTAGAGAAGTTCGGATCGGATTCCATGCCTGGTAGCAAAAGTACTTCTGTAATCTTCTGATAACGCAGTAAACGGTCGAACTCTTCAATCCACGTGCTTGTAATTTCTGTACACACCAGTCTTGACGCAATTGTGAACCCTAAACTGCGATGAGCCATGAGCCAATCTGTGTGTTCTTCTAGATCCTCCTTTTTCCGACCCACAATCATCATGTTTGATGAAACTCTCTTGCGCAAAATCATTGGGCG
>CAIVOW010000100.1 GCA_903907665.1 uncultured Actinomycetes bacterium
GGTTGCATCACTGGTAAATATTCACCAGAGCCAACTAAAGCTAATAAGCCATGCATGCCTTTAAGGATAGGTTATGGATTGAGTAAAGATAAGGGCCTTGAATGCGATTCGCTTGTTACTATTGCGCCTTATGCACACGCGAAAACAGAAAATTGTTGCTACCCTCTCGGTAGGCGTGGTTCTTGCATCAGCACTATTCGCTGCATTTACTAAGACAGCTGCAACATCTATTCCCCGCTCCAAGGCTTTAGCCGGAGTTCCTGCCTCAAAAAATGCAGACACCAATATTCTCCTACTTGGGCTTGATTCAAGGCGTGATGCAAATGGGGCTAATCTGCCTCGCAAACTTCTAAATTACATGCACGTTGGATCAACATCTTCGGTCGGTGGATACAACACCAACACAATGATTGTTATCCATATCCCTGCAAAGGGTCCAGCAACAGCAATATCAATTCCGCGCGATGATTATGTTGAGGTTCCAGGTCTTGGTTTTAAAAAAATAAAAGAGGCTTACGGATACGCAAAATATGCCGAAGATTCACGGCTATACAAACTTGGTGTTAAAGAACCTATGCGCGAACAAATGTCACGCGAAAAAGGTCGAATCGCCACAATCCAAGCTATTTCGCAGTTCTTACAAATTCCTATTGATCACTTTGCTGAAGTAAACCTCGTTGGCTTCTACGATCTAGCGACAGCACTTGGCGGTATTCAGGTGTGCCTAAAGAACGCTGTAAATGATAAGAAGTATTCCGGAGCAGTCTTTCCTGCTGGCTTGCAAACAATTACTGGTGTTCAGGCCCTTATGTTCGTGCGCCAACGTCATGGGCTGCCTAATGGTGATCTTGATCGTACCCATCGACAACAAGCATTCATCACCGGCGTTATCACTAAGTTTCGTACCCAAGGGATTTTTGGGAACCTGAGTAAATTACAAGGGTTGCTCGATGTTGCAAAGAAAGATGTTGTTATCGATAGCGGATGGGATGTTCTTGGATTCTTACCACAAGCAAAAGCTCTCACTGGTGGAAAGATTGTCTTCCATACCCTTCCGATTGAAGGTTATGTAATGAGAAATAGCCAATCTGTAAATTTGGTAGATCTACCAACAGTTCGCGCGTTCACGAAAAATTTGTTCTACCCCGCACCTGTTGTGAAAGCGAGCCCAGGTTCTTCGCAGTCGCCGGCTGCATCTGCCACACCAAAACCAACTAAATTTAATTATGCTCATCAAGCAAACGGCACCGGGGTAAGCGGCGCTGGAATTCCTTGCGTTAACTAGCAACTAGTAACTAGTAACGTGTAATTAGCAAGGGGCACTTATTGAATCTGTGCCTTAAGCAGATTGAATTGGTGCTGCATCTGGTCGGGAAGCTTCTCTCCAATATTTTCAAACCACGTTTCGATAAGAGGCAATTCATCGCGCCACTCAGTAACACTTACGTTACTTGCTTCAGCCATATCAGAGGTGCTTACATTCAAGCCCTCAACATCAATAGCGCCGGGAGTTGGCACTAATCCGATTGCTGATTCCTCGGATGAGCTTTGACCCTCAACTTGCTCGATTGCCCATTTGATCACGCGCATATTCTCACCAAATCCAGGCCACAAGAAACGACCATCAGATCCGCGCCTAAACCAGTTTACGTAAAAAATCTTTGGAAGTTTAGAAGCTTCGGTTCGCTTACCAATATTTAACCAGTGCTGGATGTAATCACCAACGTGATAACCAATAAATGGAAGCATTGCAAATGGATCGCGCCGAACAATACCGACTTGTCCAGTCGCTGCTGCAGTTGTCTCAGATGAGAGCGTGGATGCCATAAAGACTCCGTGTTCCCAATCTCGTGATTGCACTACTAATGGAATTGTTGTCTTGCGACGACCACCGAAAAATATTGCTGAAATAGGAACCCCGTTTGGATCACTCCACTCGGGCGCAATGATTGGGCATTGGCTTGCGGGAGTGCAGAAGCGCGAATTAGCATGCGAGGAAAGCTCACCGTTTTGCGGAGTCCAATCGCGGTGTTTCCAATCGGTTAAGTGCGCGGGTGCAACATCGGTCGCACCTTCCCACCAGACATCTCCGTCATCGGTAAGTGCCACATTTGTAAAAATAGAGTTTCCTTTTTCAATCGTCCGCATCGCATTGGCGTTTGTGGACCAGCCAGTACCTGGAGCCACGCCAAAAAAGCCATTTTCAGGGTTCATGGCATAAAGGCGGCCATCATCCCCAAAACGCATCCATGCGATGTCATCTCCAAGAGTCTCAACTTTCCATCCCGGTAATTTTGAATCCAACATTGCAAGATTTGTTTTGCCACATGCAGATGGGAAGGCTGCTGCTAGAAAGTGAACTTTTGACTGTGGAGTGGTGACTTTGAGAATCAGCATATGTTCTGCAAGCCATCCCTCATCACGGCCGATAACCGATGCAATGCGAAGTGAATAGCACTTCTTACCAAGCAAGGCATTTCCACCATAACCAGAGCCATATGACCAAATCATGCGTTCTTCAGGAAATTGCGAAATGTATTTTGTTTCACTACATGGCCAAGCAACATCTTTAGCACCATCAGCTAGTGGTGCCCCTACAGAGTGCAGCGCTTTAACAAATTCGCCACGGGCTTGGAGCGCAGCCAAAACATCACTGCCCATGCGCGTCATGATGTGCATCGAAATCACAACGTAGGCGCTATCGGTTATTTGAACTCCAAACTTTGGATCTTTCGAGTTGATGGGTCCCATACAAAAAGGAATGACATACATTGTCCGACCGCGCATTGACCCACGGTAGAGATCTGTCATGACGGACTTCATCTCGGCCGGAGCCATCCAATTATTGGTTGGTCCCGCGTCATCTTTATCAAGAGAGCAAATAAAGGTTCTATCTTCTACGCGCGCAACATCTGAAGGATCAGATGCGCACCAGAAAGAATTTGGCTTTTTCTTCAAGCGAACAAGGGTTCCAGCGTCAACAAGTTCTGTTGTGAGTTGATCCCATTCGGCTTTAGATCCATCGCAGATTCGCACGCTAGAAGCACCAGTAAGGGTTTGAATGTCATTCACCCATGTGGAAAGAGATTTAAGAGATAGTTCAGATGTCGATGAAACACTCACGATAACTCCTTTGTTATGCGTTACGTGATACTAGCCCTCGCTGAAAGCTGTGTTAATAAGTGACTGAAGGTTTAAAGAGTGAAGTAAGTAACAGCCGCAGGCTCACGCTCAAAGCGTTACTCTCTGGTCGTGAACACGCCAACCAAATCCTCAGTACGTTGGTATGGGCCACTCGCATTTGGGGTTGGCGGTCTGACGGCGCTCCAATCTCGAGCAAATGGTCGCCTGGCTATTCACTTAAATAATGGAATATTGGCTGGATTAGTTTCTAACCTGGTGGGCTGGTCGATACTTTTTATTCTCGTTTTTTCTTCGGCGAAAGATCGAGCTAGTTTTTTTAAGATCATCCGAGCATCTAGACACAAAGGTCTTAGATGGTGGGAAATATCTGGTGGCGCTGGTGGCGCATGTTTCCTAGCTGTTCAGAGCTCGAGTGTCCCAGTCATTGGAATCGCCCTTTTTACTATTGGGATTGTTGCGGGGCAAACTACCTCATCTCTTATTGTAGATAAATTAGGTATTTCTCCAAGTGGTAAAAAGCCAATTACCTTGATGCGCATAACAACTGCGACATTAACATTGGTTGGAGTCAGCATCGCGGTCCTACCGAAATTATCAGAAAGTACTTTTCATTTTCTTTATATTGCGCTATCTCTTATTATCGGCGTTATCATTTCTTTTCAGCAAGCAATAAATGGACGCTTAAATGCAATAACAAAGCGGCCGCTAGTAACTGCATGGTTTAACTTTGCTGGTGGAACTATCATTCTTTTAGTTTTCTTAGCAATCAATCTGCTACTTGGTGGAAAAATTGGGACATTCCCTACTAGCCCTTTGATGTACGCGGGTGGCGCCATCGGGCTGACATTTATTGCAATATCAGCTTTTACAATCAAAGAACTAGGTGTACTTAACTTTATTATGTTTAGCGTTGCAGGTCAGGTAGTAACTGCCCTCGTTGTAGATGCAATTGCCCCAACCCAGGGCGCGCGACTAAGCACATGGGTTGTGTTAGGCACAATCATTACATTTATTTCAGTGTCGATCCCCAAGCTTCACGAATTCGTTACAAAACGTAAGCGCGTTGCTAATTAGCTTTTACTAATCTTTACGACGTGGCTTCTTAGCGGCTACTTTTTTACCGCCTTTAGCCGTTGCGCGAGGCGCCGCCTTGCCGCTTGACGTTTTTTTGCGAGCCCCTGCTTTTACTGCAGGATCAAACTTATTGGTACGAAATGGGCGCTCTACTGAGGAAGCACTCTTTTTCGATGAATCACCGACAGTCTTTGCAAAACGCTCTGCGCGATCATTATCTCGAGATTTCTTTGAAGCCGATTTAGCTGTAGAAAGTTTTTGTGTGCCGGACTTACTTCCAGGCTTACTTCCAGGTTTAGAACCGGGCTTTACATTGAATTTATCTTCACGCTTTACAAACTTTGGCTTGTTAACGCGATCGCGACGCTTCTGCTCAGTCTCATCGAC
>CAIVOW010000101.1 GCA_903907665.1 uncultured Actinomycetes bacterium
ACGATTGACGAATATTCTTTTTCATCAGTGAAATCAGCCGGTCATACTCCACTAGATCGTCTCCCGTGTAATGCTTTCTCCGAAATTTCATACGCTCCTTCTCTCTGAAATGTAAGTGGTGGCATCATTGCCTTTAAATCAAATACTTATTTCTCCTTAGATAAAATCTGTGGAGTTCTTCTTATCAACATTTACGGTGAGGTAACTCTTGATTATCAATTGTTGCTTTCGGTTCTCTCTTTAAGCCCTTAGAAGCCCATATTTTGTCCTAACGCAAAATAGGAAGGCCAGAGAGCGAAAAGAACTGAGACGGGCAAAATTAAAAACACAACAGGAATCATTAGCGCGATTTCGGCCTTGCCCGCTTTTTCAAGCAAGCGAGTTCGTTGAGATTGACGTATCTCCTCTACCTGTCGATTGAGTACTTCAGCAAGCGGTGTGCCGCGTTCAATTGCAATAAGAATTGAATCATTGAAACGTCTGATAGCAGGCGACCGTACAAGCTCATTCATTAGGTCAAGAGCGGCTGAAATCGAAGCGCCATGACGCATTTCTGAGATCGACACTCGTAAAAGCTTGGCGAACTCGCCATTGCTGACTTCGGTGATTCGTAACAGAGCAGCAGATGGACTTAGGCCTGCAGAAACAAGTATTGCCAATAGCTCGACAATGCTTGGGAACTCTAATTCCAGTGCCCGTATTTCCTTCTTTTTTCGAGCCTTTAGTTTTTCTCCACTCAATGCAGAGATTATTTCCTCGTTTAAGTCGTCATAAAGAATGTAAATACCGATAAGTAAAAGCGGCAACAGAAAGAGAATGGATAATAGGAATGTCATCAGCTATTTCTTGCTTCAGAAATTTGAAGTTTAGGAATGGTAAAAATTCGTGGCGTTACTTCCATTTTTCCAACGCGACCCATCCAAATAAAAGCAGTCACACTCATTGTGATTCCTAGGATAAGGACGAAGACGCCCGTGCTAGTTGAAAATGCGCGAACCGTACTAGGTTGTGCAGAAAGGATGAGGAGCAATATCCAGGGTGCAAGCGTTGCAATCACGGCAGAGTTTCTGATCCACCCATGCTTTGCTCGAATTTCCGACCTAACAGCTATATCAGCACGAATATGATCGCCCAACGTGCGTAAGGTTGTGGAGATATCGTTACTTCCAGACGATCTGGCAAAGTCCAGAACTTCGCAAACTTGATCCGCAAGAGGATCTGCAAATCCATCCTTCATCAAGAGAAAGACAGCAGAGAAATCTCCGCGGTCCCTAAGTACCTCTTCACACTTTTGAAAAATGTCTCGTGATTGTTCGGGTCCACGATGGCCAAGTTGAATGATGGTTTCAGCAAGAGGTAATCCCGAGCGCAGTCCGCTAATAATTAAATCCACAATTTCAGGCCATAACAGGGCTAAATCGTTTCTCGCCTTCTCGGCTTTGAGTTGAGTAAAAAAATATGGAAGGTAGGCAGTAGCTCCTGCAAAAGGGAGTGCCAATAACGTTGAACCCATAATGGTGCGTGCTACAAAAAATCCAATGAGGAAAAAGACTGCTGATTGAAAAATATCCTTATTCTTATCAATTATTTTGACAGGGCTCTTCGCAACCTCATTCATAGTCGCCTCCTTGCAAAAATTCTTTCGGGATCTCCTAGTCCGGAAAGGTACTTATCTGAGCTGGCGTCGAATGTGAAGAGAGGTTCAACTTCCACGCGATCGTTCTCAATTCTGCCTGTAACAATTGCGACCTCGGTCACCTTGCGAACACCAGAATCTCGCAATATTGTTGTATGAACGACAAGATCAATAGCATTCGCGACAATAGGTGCAATAAAGGTATGTGAAATATTTCCTCCCGCCAACAATGGCAGGGTTTGAAGTTTGGAAATTGCATCCTTCGCTGAGTTAGCATGAATCGTCGCCATCCCGGGAACGCCAGAATTGAGTGCAATAAGTAAGTCCAACGATTCAGCCTCACGAATCTCGCCCACCACTATTTGGGTTGGACGCATTCGAAGTGACTCCTTTATGAGTCTACGTAATGGAATTTCTCCTTCGCCTTGCAAATTTGCTGGTTTAGTTTGTAATGCGATGCAGTCAGGTAACCGAGGTTTTAGTTCGAAGACTTCCTCAATAGTTATCACTCGATTATGAAAAGGGACAGAACTTACTAGTGCATTGAGTAGCGTCGTCTTTCCTGCTTGAGTCGAGCCACTCACTAGGATATTTAGACCCGCCCCAACTGCTCTGCTTAAATAATCCGCAAGCGAGGAAGTCATCACTCCAAGATTCGACAGCTCCTCCAGAGATTTACCGCGAATGAGA
Source organism: uncultured Actinomycetes bacterium (assembly GCA_903907665.1). The sequence goes on from CAIVOW010000101.1 coordinate 2,327, forward strand.
TGCTTGCGAATATTTACTGCCCAATGGACTGCAGTAACTTCGGGAATTGCTACGTGCAATCGACTTCCATCGGGAAGCCGGGCATCCACAAATGGATGGGAAAGATCTAGGCGGCGACCACCCCACATCAGGAGGCGTTCAACAAGTTCGCGTACCTCGACAGCTGTCATAACAATGTTTGTCAGCTCACTCACACCAGATTTCGCAATAAATATTCGGTGAGGAGAATTAATCCATATCTCTTCCACGTGCGGATTGCTCATTAAAGGCGAAAGTTGCCCAAACTCTCGATGCATCTCGGTAATCGCTAGTGGAGGTTCAGTTGTCACTAGCGGAGGTAACCCTCAAATCCAACGTTGCGCTTACTTGCCCTGACTTTCCTGTGAATTTAACTTGGCATCTCGACTCTCCGCTCTTTCTCCCTCGCATTGAGTAGGCTCCATATATGAAAGCGATGAGGAATCCAAGGCGCGCAATTGCAGTAGTCGCAATTGCAGCAATCAGCGCTCTCGGCTTATCTGCATGCGGTCCGCAAAATGGAACGCAACGCCCCGATGATTCAACTCTCCGAAAAGGAATTGCACAATTAATTCAAACTTTCGAAGGAAAGTATCCCCAGTTGAAAAATTGGGATGATGCGGCTGTCAAAAATCAAATTGATAAGAAACTTCCCATTGGTAATTCAACTGAAGCGGGTTGGCACATTGCATGGAGCGATGCGAAAAGCACTGAGTTGAGTCAGGTATATGTGCCGTGGGCACTTATCGGCCAGATGCCAGAAACTTTCCCACCAGATACTTCGCATTACACAGGCGGTCGCAATGTACCCAGTTCGGTGATTCAAGATATCCGGCGTCAATTTCTCACGAGTAATAAAATGGGTGACTATTTCGCGGCAATCACAAATGTTCGCTACTCAACCGTTGATTCTAAATACATAATATTTCAAACGATTCCATATTTACCCGTGACAGATCCTGCCTACGGCTGGGCTACCGCAGCCACTGGAGCTTGGAAGATTTTAGATTTCGGAACAGCAACCGTGGGCTGTGGAACAGTTCCTGCTAATGTGCAAAGTGAGTTTGGACTTAGCTGCCCATGAAAGTAATTAATAGCAATTTTGAAGGATTTATTTTTAAGTTGTCTGCTTACCTTTTAAGCTTCGGCGTACTATTAACGTCGCCTACCTATTTCGTAAGCTTTTGCTGAAGAAATGATTCTTTACAGCCATCCATGCAGAAGTAATACATCTCTCCATTATGTTTAACCGAGGCGGGGGCATCGGCTTTGCGAACCTGCATTCCACATATCGGATCTTGAGCGAATTCACTAACCTCGCTATCTTCACGGTTCCTGTATAACCAGAACACAACCAGACCCACTAAAGCAAAAATCGCATCAAGAATGGTGGTGTAGTTCCACCCAAAATGAGAGATAGTCATTTCCCCGTGGCTCTGAGCCGGAATTAACTTAAGCAAAGCAAATATGCCTTCTGTAATAAGTCCGCTGACGCTCATGATTGCCCAAAATAAAAAGCTCAAGCGAATTGCAATCTTATTGCCGTAATACTTTCTATAAATCATTACTAACGGAAAAGCTAAGAGATCTGCAAAAATGAATGCAATAACTCCACCAAAAGTTATCCCGGCATGCCACAACGCTGCCGCAAGAGGAACATTGCCAACCGAACAAACAAAACTAATAAACGCTAAAAAGGGTCCGATAAGAGCGTTCTCTACAGCAGAAATCCATCCATGATTTGAAATAAATAATGACTGCCAAAATGTAAAAGGGACAACGCTCATTGCAAGTCCTGCGATGAGGAAGCCTATGAATAGTTCCTTGCGCAACATAATGAAATCACCCATGGTGTAGCCAGCGGCATTAGCCCAGTTCTTACGCTTTTTCCATTTTGATGTGGAGTCAAAAGACTCGAGAGTTTCGGAATCGAGAGTTTCGGACTTAAAGGTTCCGGACTCGAGGATTCCGGACTCGAAGGTTCCGGCTGACGACATCAAAGATGCAGAGTTCATGCCCTCGTTAGCCAACTGGGATCTACGTACTTCGTTGCTCAAGGATTCAGGAATTACTCTTGGCACGGTGATCGCTAGAAGCAAAATCATGACTGTGCCGCCAATAAATTCAGCTAACGCAAACTGCCATCCAAGTAGTAGCAAAAGAACAACGCCAAGTTCGATGACAAGATTTGTGCTTGCAAACATAAAGATTAAGGAAGTAGTGAAATCTGCTCCCTTAATAAATAGAGAGCGACTCAGCGCGGATGCGGCATAGGAACATGATGAGGAAATCACGCCGAAGAAGGAAGCTTTTGCAATTGAACTTGCATCCCGCTTTCCAAGTGACTTTTCCATCGATTTTCGGGAGATAAAAGCTTGGACTATTCCAGAAAGAGTAAAACCTAAAACCAGCGCCCAGAAGGTATCAAAAAACATCCACCAACCTTCGGTTATGCCACTCGTAATCTTGCTCATCACTTAAGGAACGATACGCCAGCGAGAGGCAACTTTGGTTATGACACTAATTACAGTTACTCGTTTACGGTTTTTTCGCGAACCGTCTCGCGTGCATAGTCCTTAGCGCGCTCGTGAATCTTGCGTATTTGCAGTTCCAGCGCCCCTACTGCCTTATCAAAAGCAGCAAGGTCATTAAAGCCATCCCCCTCCGCTCGCATGAATGGTCCACTGCCGTGAGTGGTGAGGACTACAGAATGAGAGTTTTTTCCTTGACGTGGATTTGCTTCATGTTTTATTTCGACCTTAATTTCATCTATTTTTACTCCGAATCGCAAGAGGCTATCTAATTTCTCTTTAGCTATTCCTCGAAAATCTTCTGCGAGGGCAGCATTCCTTGAGTGAAAAACGATCTGCATGAGAACTCCCATCTCGTTACTAACAAAGTACTCCCCTGACCTGAGTGATGCAAGGGAGTACGTTGACGACTTGCTTACTATTTAGGCTCCTGAAAGAACCCTATGCTCTTAGGCGCAAGCGCGTACGAGGCTTTGCAATCGTTCTGCTTACTTTTCTCGCAACCTTCGTTGCAGACTTCTTTGCCGTACTTTTGACAGCTGCTTTTTTAGCAGCAACCTTCTTTACTGCCCCTTGCTTAGTTGTACGAGTAGTTTTCGCCATCTTTGCAGGTGCTGCCTTCGCAACCTTGCTCGTCGAACGCGCATTAACTCTTTGCGTACTACCTGTAGTGCGCTTCTTAGTAGTGGCTTTTTTAACTGCACCTTTCTTGGTTGCTGCTTTAGTGCTGACACTTTTGGCGATAACACTTTTAGTGCTGGCCTTCTTTGCTACAGCCTTCTTTGCTACAGCCTTCTTTGCTACAGCCTTCTTTGCTACAGCCTTCTTTGCT
>CAIVOW010000102.1 GCA_903907665.1 uncultured Actinomycetes bacterium
AATATCGTCTCGAATCAAATCTCTTATTCATTGATTGATAGGCGCGGGTCTGGCCAGATGGCTGAATTTTGTCAAGAAAGTGGCATCAAGATATTTGCTTATGGAACGCTCTGCGGTGGATTCATCTCGCAGAAATGGCTAGGTAAAGCTGAGCCAGTTGGCGATGCACTTTCTAATTGGTCATTGATGAAATATAAAAGATTTATTGATACCGCAGGTGGCTGGGAAAAATTCCAACACGTGCTCTCTGAAGTCAATGAAGTGGCCAAAGAGACAAACCGTTCGATCTCTACAATAGCTAGTAAATTTCAGTTAACACGCAAAGCAGTTGGTAGCGTAATTATTGGAGCTAGGCTGGGTCAAAATTCTCATATTGAAGATGCAGCCTCGTTATTTACATTTGAATTATCCGACGCTCAGATTGAACGAATTTCGACAGCTATTTCTACTCTTGACATGATTCCCGGTGACTGCGGTGATGAATACCGTAAGCCGCCATACTTAACTGCGTCTGGAGATTTAAGCCACCACCTTGAAGATTTTCCTGCCGTATACAAAGTCTCGCAGCGCGGCAATCGCAGCTACATAGATTCTGGAACTTCTTGGGAGACTCTTGCGGGCTACTCACGTGCGATGAGAGTTGGGGACCGTATTTTTGTTTCCGGAACTACGGCAACACATGGTGCCTTATCAATTGGAATAAATGATCCGATTGCTCAGACCCATTTTGTGATTGATAAAATAGAAGCATCTATTGAATCACTAGGTGGCAAGCTTTCAGATGTGGTGCGAAGCCGAATATTTTGTAATGACCTCAAGGATTGGGAGCCGATTGCCCGAGTGCATGGTGAGCGCTTTGCAGACATTCGCCCAGCAAACACAATGGTCCAAGCCAAGTTAATAGGTGATGAATACTTGGTCGAAATTGAAGTGGAAGCAATCATTCAATGAGTACGAACCACATGAAAAAGCATGAATTGACACCAGGTTATGAAATATCGCCGGTAATTAAGGGCGGATGGCAGTTAAGTACCGGGCATTCGCTCACCACATCCATCGAGGCAGACCAAGCAGTTGCAGATACAGTGGCGTTTGTAGAAGCAGGGATTTCTACTCTTGATTTCGGAGATATTTATACAGGCGTGGAAGAGCTCATTGGAAAAGCTATCAAAGAACTGGCTGTCAGAAACGGTGGTACTGCTCGTTCAATGGTGCAGCTACATACAAAATATGTACCTAATGAGAAGTTTCTTCACGATTTTGACCGCACTGATGTGGCGACCATCGTTGAGCGCTCACTCACGCGACTAGGTGTAGAGCAAGTTGACCTTGTTCAATTCCACTGGTGGAAATATGAAGCAAAAAATTATCTTGCTGCAATGGAGGAGCTCTTCAAGCTCAAAGAGGCTGGCAAGATCCGCCACGTGGGAATAACTAACTTTGATCTCCCCCGCGTAAAGGAGTTTGTTCAAGCGGGTTTAGCGCCGGCAAGTATTCAATTGCAATATTCTATTCTTGACCGTAGGCCAGAAAATGGACTAGTTCAATACTGTATCGAAAACAATATTGGTATCCTTTGCTATGGAACAGTCGCTGGTGGATTCTTCTCGGAAAAATATTTGGGCATTGCAGAACCCTCAACCGCTGAAACTCGTTCGAGTATCAAATATCAATTAGTTATCGAAGAATTTGGTAGCTGGGAACTTTTTCAAGAGTTACTTCAAGCGCTTAAGGATATTGCGGATGCTCACGCAACCGACATCGGCACAATTGCTTCGGCTTATATTCTCAAACAACCTGGAGTAAAAGGCGTGATTATTGGAGCGAGAAATATTTCGCATCTTAAATCAAATCTTCAGATTGATTCGATTAAATTTTCAGAAGCCGAACTCATGATTATTAGAAATATCATCAGTAAGTCCTCCGGACCAAATGGAGATGTTTATGAACTCGAAAGGTATTCAGAGAAGCATCGCAGCATTATGCATACAAATAATAATTAAAAAATAATTAAGTTAAATCACTTGATTTGAGAGAGACTTTTCGAGTACGTTCAATTCTCATTATTAATCGTTCTTCAGGATCGGGGCAGCAGACAAATGAATCTTTCTCAAGCCAATCCCCTTCTGGGAGCTGGCGTTGCTTGGCAGGGAGCAACGGAGTCACGGCTTGAATGGCATAGATGCAAAAGTGTTTACCCTCAGGAATTCGCAGTTCAGCGCTATTGGTCAATTCAAAATAATCGCCAACCTTCATCCCGCACACTGAGCGGCCTTCGATTCGGTCGACTACAATTTTCAAGTCGTAGAGTTCCATGTCGTTTTCGCTCACAGAAATATCTTAAACTAACTCCACTCATTTACCTACGGTCGAAAGGGGCGAATAGCAATGGCTGAGTTTGTACAACTCCTTTTTAACGGCCTCGTCACTGGATCGATTTTGGCTATGGCTGCCGTAGGAGTTTCACTTGTCTATGGAGTTTTGCGTCTGGTTAATTTTGCGGCGGGTGACTTCATGACCCTCGGCGCCTTTATTGCAGTATTCCTCAGCATCTCCAAAGGATTGCCGCTCATATTTTCAGTAATAGTCGCAATTCTTGGTATTTGCCTCCTTGGTTTGGCTCTCGACTGGCTTTTGTGGAAGCGCCTTCGTGACAACAAGGCGGGCACACTCGCTCTCTTCTTGGTTGCGACCGGAGTTGCACTTATTTTGCGGCAAAGTATTTTGATGATTTTCTCAAGTGGAAGCAGGAAGTTTGCAATCAATGAAACCGCGACATTTGGTTTTCTTGGTGCACAAATTGCTACCTCGCAATTAATAGTTCTTTTACTTGCCACTTCAGCGATTATTACTTTGGGATTGTTCATGGCTAAGTCCACAATCGGTAAAGATATGCGCGCCTTCTCCGATAACGCTTCATTAGCTGCCGTATCTGGAATCAATGTAAATAAAGTTGTTCGCTACGTATGGATCATCAACGGGATACTCAGCGCGCTTGCTGGTATTTTTCAAGGAATGGTTCAGGGACGTTTTGATAGCACTATGGGATGGACCTTACTTCTGCCAATTTTTGCCGCAGTAGTCCTAGGAACTATTGGTGATGCATATGGAGCGCTACTCGGTGGAATGACCCTGGGGCTTGTGATGGAAATGTCGACCTGGCATATTTTCTTCGGAGGTATCCCAAGTTCATATAAACCAGTTGTTGCTTTTGCAACACTTGGAATTGTTCTACTAGTTAAGCCTGAAGGTCTCCTTGGAGTGAAGGCGAGAAGCATCTAATGAACGCATTTGTGCAACCAGGGTTCTGGATCTTTGTACTTTTAATGGCCGGTATCTATTGCATTTTTGCCTTGGGTCTACAGGTTCAATATGGTCTTGGCGGAATTCTAAACTTTGGCCATGTCGCAATGATGGCTCTCTCCTCCTACACAATGGCAATTCTGGTAATTACCTATAACTGGAATCTCTACCTTGCCTGCTTTGCAGGAGTAGTGATGGCCGGCTTGGGAGGGGCTTTCTTAGGCTTGACGACCCTTCGACTTCGCGGGGACTATTTCTCGATTGTAAGTATCGCCTTCTCGGAAATTGTCCGTTACATCATTCACAACTCAGACCACCTAACGGGTGGTGCTCAAGGGTCGTTAAATATTCCCAGTACTCGCGGTTTTGCTTCCTACACCGATCAGTTCAACAAGGTATTGATTAACATTCAAGGGAAAATCAAGCCAATTTTTGGAAGTTTTGCCTCACGAGATATGGCTCTGCTTCTGATTGTTTGGCTATCAGCAATTATCTTGCTTATCTGCATGAGCTTCATACAACGAACAAGCTGGGCTCGTGTTTTGCGAGCAACCCGCGAAGATGATGATGTACCTGCCTCGCTTGGAAAAAATGTATTTCTATTCCGTCTTTCCGCTGTGATTCTAGGATCAGTAGTTGGTGGAATCGCTGGTATTTATTGGGCACTTGAATTCTCTATTCTCGATCCGGCTGATTTCCAAACCATTGTTACCTTCTTTGCATGGATGGTAATTATTCTTGGTGGTGCGACTCGAGTAAAAGGTGTTCCACTCGGGGCCCTCTTTTTCGGATTTCTGTATGCCGGAACGCGCTTTTTCCAATTTCCTCCGTTCACTTGGTTTGATTCGGTGCAACGTGCATACCTGCGGATCATGATTATTGGCTTCGTCTTGATTTTCCTCATGCTTAAGCGCCCACAAGGTATTTTTGGTAAGAGAGCGGAGATGGTGCTCGAGTAAATGGAAAATATACTTGAAGTAAAGAGCGTCTCGAAATCTTTCTCTGGTGTGCGAGCATGCGAGAACGCTTCTCTCTCTATTAAACGTGGCAGCGTTACATCCATTATCGGACCAAATGGCGCGGGTAAAACTTCGCTCTTTAATCTCATAAGTGGTGCCATCAGCCCCGACTCTGGCTCAATACTTTTTAATGAGATAGAAATTGCCAAGAAGCACCCACATCAAATTGCCCGACTTGGACTTGTGCGAACTTTCCAGGGAGCTAAAGTAATTCGGCGTCTTAGCGTGATGGAAAATATTCTCCTTGCTGCGCAACACAATCCTGGTGACCATCTCTGGCGAGTAGTAACTCCTCGAGTACGT
>CAIVOW010000103.1 GCA_903907665.1 uncultured Actinomycetes bacterium
ATTAAGTGAAATTACGTTTGAGTTTCCATTCGCCTTAAACTTCAAGGGTATTTCTGCGATCACTTTGGAATCTGCATTTTTTGAATTTTTAGCTTGAATTTTGACGTGTTTTACTTCTCCCTGGTTAACTGAAACACACTTCGTGGCATCAAGGTCAGAAACATCCCACACATATGTCGAAGAGCGATCAATAGTGTCGCGCTTTATTGCGATGCCATAAGGGTTAGATTCTGAATTGGAAGCGGTGAGGCACATTTCACCGTTTCCAGATTTCGGTCCGTAAACAGTAATTTCACCCTTTGCAATTCCTTTGGGTCCATTAAGTGGGCTCAGTAAAATTGGTGAGTCAATTGTTGGATAATTTGATGGAAGAAGTACTGTTAAAAACTTGGAAATGCTCACATCTGAAAGTGGGCGACCACTCATCGTACTAATTTTTAAGGTGACTCGAATTTCAAGATTTGTTTGGTTTGAAGTCAAATTAAAGGGCGCCGAGAATTGACCCTTATCATCTATCTTGACGCCGCTAATTCCTATTGCGTCTCCAGTTGAAGTTACTTGTTCAATCCGAAAATCATGAGTCCGGTAGTCCTTAAGATTTACCTCTTCACTTTTACCTTCAACCACGACCTTGCCCGAAATATAGGTTTTCGAACCGCCAATATACTGGCCAGGATCTAATTCAATTCCGAGGCCGCTATAGAGCAATAAGCGATTAACGACAGCCTGATCTTTATCAAATCCAAACTCCCACTTGCCCAGTTCCAAATAATTTCCAGTTACAGTAATTTGTTGGACGCCGTCGCGATTTTGAATGTCTAGATCGGTACTTCCCGAGTTATAAGAAACGCCTTTTGGTGAAACTAAATTCCAGCTCTTTGAAGTCGTTAAGATCTGGAATTTTCGGACTCCCTTTTCTATAACGATGTTGGTTGGATTTCCGGGTGGCAAATCTGACGGAGTTCCGCCATGGGTTTGGCCGCTCAACACTAAGAACTGCAACGCAAGTTCGATTGGATCCTTCGCAATTAGAAGCGCACCAGCCGAATAGTTAGGAAGTACCGGCCCGCCGCAGGTTGTTGCCGGCTGTCCAGGCAGAGTGGAACCACTTCCTTCAACCAATGGTCGCATCAGGGCCATACCGCGATCATTTTGGCCGTAATAAGTCGGGTTATTTTTATAAATATTTTGCAGCGCTTTTATATTATCGAGCAAAACCCCAAATACTGAAACATTCGACTTTCGAAAGTTTTCAAAAGTTTGATCGCACAATGTACCTGCCGCAATATCAACTGCCCCCTGATCAATTTCACCGGCGGACCCTTTTTTGGCTAGCCAAATTCCACCATCTGTAAGCCAAATAAGTGCCTGGCAACCATGAGAAATTTCCTTCTGCTTCTGAAGGAGGTTGCCGGCTTCTTTTAGACCAACTAACCAATTGGTTTCGTTTTGGGTATTTCTAGACTTCACCTGGCTAGCTAGTGACGCGGATTCTGCATTAATCGTGGAAGAATTAACTGGAGTAAAACCTTTCCATGGGTCGAAAGTAG
>CAIVOW010000104.1 GCA_903907665.1 uncultured Actinomycetes bacterium
CTTTCTCATTAGCTAGCGACCTTCAGTTCTACTAGAGGCTGACACTATTCAAGCTCGCTCCGCAGGTCAAGCCGGGTAAAGGACTATCTCAATTTGCCTACTTCGGTCATCTAAGCGGTTATCTAAGCGGTTATCTAAGCAGTTATCTAAGCAGTTATCTAAGCGGTTAAAGTCGAGTATTCCGAAGCAGAAAGAAGTTGCTCGGTTCGTACCACATCAGAAATCTCCGCAATCCATCCATCACCGTACGGGTCGGAGTTAATCAATTCTGGGTTGGTCTCCAATTTCTCATTGACTCTGACCACCTTGCCCTCGACTGGAGCATAAATCTCAGAGACGCTCTTCGTTGACTCTACTTCTCCGCAGACCGCTCCTCCTTTGACAGTTGAATCGATCTTTGGAAGCTGTATGTAGACGATGTCCCCTAAGGCGCTCTGCGCGTAATCAGTGATGCCCATACGTACTGTTCCATCAGGATTTTCCAATACCCACTCATGATCCTTGGTATATGTGACATTCTCAGGGGTGTTAAACATGAATTTACTGTCTGCCTTTCCTTCAATGGGTGAATCGTTGAACTATCGGGTAAAAAAATATTGGGGACGCAGATTAGGAGCGTAAAGCATCAATACTGTATTGCAGAGCGGTCCATAGGTAAAGTCCAATCCCCCAGATGACAAAAGCCCAACCCACAATCTCACATACTTTACCTAGGAAGGATGTCCCACTTAACAGAAGAAACGGGAAAGCGTAAAGCAGATTAAAAGTAGCTGCTTTTCCTAAAAACGTTACTTCAAAGATTTCTCCTGTCCGCACTTTCTTTATTGTTAGCATCACTGCCATCCATAGGTCTCGGGCAATCAATAGAAGCACCAACCACCACGGGATTACCCCTCGAAGTGCTAGAGCTATGACCGTAGCCGCTATGTAGGCCCTATCTATTGTCGGATCCATAGCCGCTCCAAGACGGCTCACCTGATTCAAGGCTCGTGCGACTTTTCCATCAAAGTAATCTGTTGCGGCGCCCAAGACTAGAACAACGAAGGCTAGGCCGTTGGCGTGAGGGCCTAAGTAGAGCCATAAAAAGAGAGGAATACCCAACGCTCGTATGAGAGTCAGTCCATTAGGGATCGTAAGAATTCTATCCATGTCCTGCTTGGGCTGGATGGGGCTATCCGCTGAGTGTTGACCCTGTGGCTCTACGGAAGACATTTGCTAGTCCTTCTCCCGCACCTTGATTGCCACTTCAATTGGGCTTCCACTGAATCCAAATTCTTCTCTTAACCGGCGTTCTATAAAGCGGCGATAAGCGACTTCCACCCACTCGCTTGAGAAAAGTACAAATTTGGGCGGTGAAATCTGAACCTGTGTCGCAAATCTAATTTTTGGTTGCTTGCCACTTCTCACAGGCGGAGGGGTCGCCCCAATGAGTGCGCCCAGGAACGAGTTAAGTTTAGAAGTTGGAACTCTGGTCTCCCATCCTTTAAGTGCTGTACGTAGCGCAGGGGCCAAACGATCTCTATGCCATCCAGTTTTCGCAGAGAGATTGACGCGCTGCACCCACGGATAACGTTCCAAATTTCTATCTAATTCCTTATCAAGTTGAATCTGTCGATCTTCATCCACTAAATCCCACTTGTTCATGACCAACACCATTGCACGACCAGCTTCTTCGGCCATTGTGATGACACGTAAATCTTGTTCTGTAAGAGGTATCGATGCATCCAAAATAATGACCGCAACTTCTGCGCGATCTAGCGCCGCAGCAGTTCGTAAGCTTGCATAATAATCTGTGCCGCTATCGTAAATAGCACGTTTGCGAATTCCAGCAGTGTCGATAAAACGCCAAGTTGATCCACCAAATTCAAGAAGTTCGTCCACCGGATCTCGAGTAGTACCAGCCACATCATCAACGAGAACTCTTGACTCCCCTGCAATGATATTGAGCAAACTAGATTTGCCAACATTTGGACGACCGACTAGAGCTACACGCCGGTAACCATCATCAGCTAACTCGCTGCCAACCTCAGGCATTTTCTCCATCACGATATCTAATAGATCGCCAGCTCCACGTCCATGAAGAGCAGAAACAAAATATGGCTGATCCAACCCAAGATTCCAGAGCGCATGAGCATCAGCTTCATCTACATCACTATCAACTTTATTTGCGACAAGAATTGTTTCCTTGCCACTCCTTCGCAATAAATCGATTAAGGAATCATCTTCATCTAGTGCGCCAATCTGTACATCTACAACAAACAAAATGAGATCAGCTTCGGCAATTGCCATTTCAGCACCAGCCGTGATCTTCTGAGAAATTCCTTCTGGCTTGACTTCCCAGCCACCAGTATCAATGAGAATGAATCTGCGTCCATTCCATTCCGCCTCGTATTTGACTCTATCTCTAGTGACGCCAGGTGTATCTTCAACGATTGCTTCCCGTCGACCGATGATTCGATTGACTAGAGTTGATTTTCCGACGTTTGGTCGCCCAATAATGGCAACTTTTGGTAGTCCAAGCAGACTTCGCTCACCAAGCCAACCCCAAATCACATCAACTACTTCATCAAGATTTAGTAGCGTCGAATCAATCTCTAGCGCATCTTCTGCGGGTCTCAACGGAGAAATGGATCTTGTTGAATCCAAAGCATCTCGCGAATCCAAGGATTGCGCTACTCGATCTTTCGTGGCAACTTCCGTCATTTCAAGTTCACGGCGATCAGTGCGTGTTCGTAAATCCGCATATAGGAAAATCTTTAATTGTGCATCTGGCACGACGACGGTACCGATATCGCGACCTTCAACAACGATTCCGCCATGCGCTGCTTCTATGATCGCGCGCTGTAACCCAACAAGATATTCGCGCACTGCGGGCATTCTCGCAAATTCAGAAACCTTGTCAGTTATTCGCAATGTACGAATTACGACTGAGATATCTTGATCATTCACAAAGACTCTTGGATCGGCTGGATCAGTTTTGAAAGTAATCGGGTTAGCTATTGCTAAGTCGACAAGACGATTCTCTTCTTCGCAATTGTTCTCCAAGGCAAGCCACGTGAGTGCGCGGTATAGCGCTCCGGTATCCAAATAGCTCCAATGAGCACGACGGGCGATAGCTTTTGCCGTCGAGGACTTACCAGATCCACTTGGACCATCGATCGCTACGACAACAGGATTCATTAGTTAACTGTACTTTCTCTAGTGATTAGCGACTTGCACGAATTTCATGCACTCGCCAATTCTTCTCTACAAGATGCGAACGCAAGATGTTTGCATCATCTTGAGAAAGTGCCAGAGTAATCAAGCCTGTTTGCTGCCCTGGGCTATGTTCAATGAAAAGGTCTTCAACGTTAACTTTTACATTCGCACATTCATCGAAAATAGCCGCCAATTGTCCGGGCTTGTCATCGATGACTATAGGCAGATACGCGTACGCTCTAGCGATCCCCCCATGCTTACCGGGGATGAGTGATTTGCCGGCATTTCCTAATTTCAACAAATCGAAAACTGCTTTTTTGTCATCATTCTCAACATCATTTATCAGCTTGGCAATTGAAGCCTGAACGGTCGCCAAACTTTTTAGAAGGTTCTTTTTATTGTGCAGTAATAGCTCGCTCCAAAGGCTAGGGCTGCTGTCGGCCAATCGTGTGAGATCTCTAATCCCCTGCCCGGCAAGGGACAAATCCTCCTCCGAGCTTTGATGCAAAGTTTGAGCTAGTAGTGAACTGAAGACTTGTGGCAGATGCGAAACAGCCGAGATTGCCCGATCGTGCGCCTCTGCTTCAACGATTCGAACGCTGGCTCCTAATGATTTGGCCAAACTTGTTGCGGTCGATACGACCCCCTCCTCTGTACGCGAGGTTGGGGTAACAATCCAGACAGCCCCTTGGAAAAGATCAGCGCGTGCGCCTGTGGGACCCGAGATTTCACGCCCAGCCATCGGATGGGTTCCACAGAAGCGAGACGCTAAATCCGGAAAACTCTCGACTTGCTGTATAAGTTCAGACTTTAATCCACTTACATCTATAAACATTGATTGAGGGTTTTGGGAAAATTGTGCTTGCAAAGTGTCAAATAGGACCTCAACAGGCGTGGACAAGATAACTAACTCAATCGGTGTGCTTCTAGCTTCTAAGTTCTGGGAGCCGATCAAGTCCTGGGCAACACGCAAATGATCTGGGTTGCTATCCTCAAATGTAACTAAATCTCCTAGTTGGGTTAAACCCAAACCTATGGATGTGCCAATTAGGCCAGCCCCAACTATGTGTACGCGCATCTTCGGATTCCTGACTTATTCAACTTATTGCGCTATATCTTTGCGAAGAGCTTGCGCTCCCCTGCGGTAAATGTGCTTAATTTGCGCATGAGATCTATCGGAGTGAGCGTGAACGAGTACTCGAACTACCAAGGGCAGGGCTCCCTTTACATCAATTTCCTGAGCACAAATGAGGGGAATCGAACCCAGATCCAAAGTTCGAGCGGCCGCAGCAGGAAAATCTGAATGGATATCCGGCGTAGCTGTAAAAAGTATAGAAACCAGGTCATCAGTAACAAGCTGGTTCTCTTCAAAGATCGCCAATAGCAACTCAACTACTGCTTCACGCATGGCCTCGGCGCTATCCTCTGCGAGCTGCGTGGCTCCGCGAACTGCTCTTAATTTCATTTGTAAATTCTACCCTTCGTGAAGCTAATCCCGATTGACCTTTAATTCTCTAATCATTAACTCTGTTTATCTATATACAGTTTTTTCTATTGTCGACAATCAAACGCTGTGATTTCCTTGTCATTTACGATAAATGTTTTATCGATTTAACGATGGAATTATACGCTCAATTTTGTAGACAAATATATAAAAATTCGAGGTACGAATATCGTTATGTCTATAAAGATGTTATTCGAATTTCGATTTATTGACTTATATTTAAAGCCTTAAAAAGATTTTCAAGTTCCCCCTCGTTTAGATGCCGCCAACGTCCTACTTTGGTCTCGCCCACATTCAGGGGCCCAAACTCAGTTCGAATCAGTCGGAGCACTGGTAGATCCAGCTCTTCGAACATTCGCCGGACAATGTGGTAGCGACCCTCATGGATGGCCATTTCGACCCAAGCGCTCTTAGGGGTTGGTTCTCGCAACACGTTCACTTCTAAAGCTCTTGCTAAACCATCTTCTAGCCGAATTCCAGTCTTCAGCTCACGAATCTGAGATTCGCTGAGGTGCCCCTCAATCTCGACCAAGTATCGCTTAATTAAACCGTACGAAGGATGGGTAGCTCGATGGGCAATTTCACCGTCATTTGTGAGGACTATAAGACCTTCACTTTCCTTATCCAGACGGCCCACGTGGAACAGTCGCTCCTTGCGATCGGAAAAGAAATCACCTAGGCAAGGTCTCCCCTCGGGGTCTGACATGGTAGACAAAACACCCGCTGGTTTGTTAAATGCGAGGTAAGTTTTAGACTTATTTGCAATAATTGTTTCACCATCAACTGCTAGTTCATCGTTTTCCGGGTCAATTTTCGTTCCAAGGACAGTGACCTGAACACCATTGACGCTCACGCGGCCGGCAGTTATGAGATCTTCACATGCACGACGACTTGCCACACCCGCGTCGGCCAGGGCTTTTTGTAAACGAACTTCCATCTCCGGAATCCTCTCGATTCATTGGGAGTGGAACTCTACGCTGGATAGGTAAAAAGGGCTAATCCGCCCTCAGCTTGCTCGGTCTAAAGCCTACTCAGTCAGGGAAGCTAGCACTTCGTCCAAACCGTCTGTATCAGGCAAGAATGGAGCCAGGGCTGGTAGGTCCTCTATAGAATTCACCCCTACCTTTTCAAGGAAGTAGGAGGTAGTTTTATAGAGAATTGCCCCAGTTTCGTGCTCAATTCCAGACTCTTCTACCAATCCCCTCGTGACCAAGGTCTTCATAACTGCCTCCACATTGACGCCTCTGATAGCGCTAACTCGAGCTCGAGATACGGGTTGGCGGTAAGCAATGACGGCTAAAGTTTCTAGGGCCGCTTGGGTCAATCGGGACTGCTGTCCGTCCAAAACGAACTTTTCGACCACTGGAGACTGATCCGGATGGCTATAAAAGCGCCATCCCCCTGCGATAGCTCTCAGCTGGAATCCCCGTTCTTCAACCTCGTAGGCTGCTGCCATTTCGTGAAGTTCGGCCACGACATCCTCGGTAGGCACCTCGGTTATTTGGGCTAGAACAATCTCTGAAACGGGCTCATCCACCACCATGAGTATCGCTTCAAGCGACTTCTTAAGTTCAACTTTAGACATTTATTCCTCTTCTGTCTCTTCTTCAATCGGTACCTGAGGGATATCAAACTCATCGCTCACTAAGACTTCCCCATCTGCCGTTCCAGACCAGGTGATCTGCAGTTCTCCAAGCGCAACAACCTGCTCAAATCGGACAGCTCCTTCACGGTAGAGCTCTAACAGTGCCAGGAATCGTGCCACGACAACCAATGTGGAGTCAGCGTCAGCGATAAGGGATCTAAAGCTTGCTCGCCCATTGCGCCTAAGGAGCTCGACGATCTTGACTGCCTCATCGCCCACGCTTACCAGCGCTCGATGGATATGCTCCGTCGAAAGGGTCAGCGGTACTTTCGGAGCCAGGGCCCTTTGGGCCAAAGCGGCAAAACGAGCTGGAGTTACTCCGATCAACACCTCGGGAAGCAGTTCAGCAAATTGAGGGTCGAGGGCGACAGTTCGAGGGAAGGTTTTCTCTTGGATTTCAAAGCGTTGGCTGAAGATCGCTGCGATCTCCTTAAAAGCTCGATATTGGAGAAGTCGGGCAAAAAGCAAGTCCCTTGCCTCGAGAAGAGCCAAATCGGCTTCGTCTTCAATTTCACCAGATGGAAGTAAGCGTGCTGCTTTAAGGTCTAGGAGCGTCGCAGCGACTACTAGAAACTCTGTTGTCTCATCGAGGTCCCAGCCTGCTTTTCCGCCCTCTACGCCCTTGATATGAGCGATGAATTCATCGGTGACGGCCCCTAGGGAGACGTCGGTGACATCCATTTTATGCTTTGAAATCAGCTGAAGTAGCAGGTCAAAGGGTCCTTCGAAATTACTGAGATGCAAGGAAAAAGAGGAGGAAGGCGCAGCTGAACCATCTGTAGCCCCCAAAACAGTCTCATTCACCCGCGAAACATACTTCACTCAGAACTTGCATGCGTACTCGCACCGCCGTAATGTCCGGTGCATGGCAAAAGTTTCTTCGCAGGTTTCTCGCTTCGACGCTAAGTCGACAAATCGGGATGAGGATGTCGTAACGACCTCCTCTGTGCTTGGCAAGAAGGAAGTGACTATTCCGGAAGCCCAACCAATCACTGAACACGGTGGCGCGCGCGTCATCTCGGTGGTTAATCAAAAGGGTGGCGTTGGTAAAACGACAACCACAATCAATCTTGGAGCAGCTCTGGCTGAACTTGGGCGCAGAGTTTTGCTTGTTGATTTCGATCCGCAGCATTCGCTTTCTGTTGGTCTCGGTGTTTCAACCCGACAACTAGATGGTTCGATCTATGACTTAATGATGGATGAATCAAACAGTATTGAAAAATTTCTTCTTAAAACCAGCATCCCTGGCATGGATATGATTCCAAGCCACGAAAATCTTGCAGCCGCAGAAGGTGGCTTAATGAATGTGATTGCTCGCGAAAAGGTTTTAAAGCGCGTACTGGCACCCGTGATTGATTTTTATGATGTCATTCTCATTGATTGCCAACCCTCGCTTGGTTTGTTGACAGTTAACTCACTTACAGCTTCTACCGGCGTAATAGTTCCACTTGAATGCGAATATTTTGCATTGCGTGGCGTTGCTTTGTTGGCAGACATAATTGGCAAAGTCCAACAGAACACAAATCCAGATCTTAAGCTGACTGGAATACTTCCAACGATGTTTGATCGCAAAACCGTACATAGTCGTGAAGTTCTCGAAAGAATAGTTGAGGCTTATCCAGCTCATGTCTTCGACACCATTATTTCTCGCACCGTACGTTTCCCCGAGACAACAGTTGCCGGTGAGCCGATCACTACATATGCCAGTAGTTCAGTTGGAGCTTCTAGTTACCGTCGTTTAGCACGTGAATTAATATCAGTTGGAGGTTGCAAATGAGTCGCCGAGTCAGTTTGCCAGGAGCGGATGAACTCTTCCGTACGACAACAACTCTCTCTGCTGTGCCGTCACAAACTACTCCTGAGATTTCACCGGCCAACGATGAAGTATCAGTTAGTACTCCAATGACGCCTGCTACCAAGAAGGCAGTACGACAAACGCCACGACGCCGTGCAAATTCTTTTGATCGCTCAACATCAGGACGCGAATTGCATCATGAGAAGATCACGGTCTATCTCTCGCCCGAAGAACTTTATGATTTAGAGCAAGCACGCCTTGCGATTAGAGGAGATTTGGGAATGGCAGTTGATAGAGGTCGCATTGTTCGCGAGTCTCTTTCAATTATTATTGCTGACCTTGAAGCCAAGGGCGAACAGAGCATTTTGGCAAGGCGTCTTCGCGGTCGCTAAGAAATTTACCTCATAGCCCTAGGGTGCGCTTGCGCATAGCTTTCGCGCAATTTATCGATTGTCACGAGTGTATAAATTTGCGTGGTCGTGACAGATGAATGTCCGAGTAATTCTTGAACCGTTCGGATATCTGCTCCACCATCTAGTAAATGAGTTGCAAAAGAATGGCGCAGAGCATGTGGAGAAATTTCAGTTTTAATGTCCGCTCGCATGGCGGCAGTTTGTACAATTTTCCAGGCACTTTGGCGCGAGAGCCTAGTACCGCGGCTGTTGAGGAAGAGCGCATCCATACGTTTTTCTTTAGCTAGAGATGGTCTCAAGCGAATGAGATATTGATCAAGAGCCGCTTGTGCAAATCGACCCACTGGTACCACGCGCGATTTGTTTCCCTTACCAAATAGTCGTATCGACGTTATCTCCCCGTGCTCTCCCCCACTTTCAAGTTTTGAAATATCGGACATATTTAGATTAATAATCTCAGAAACGCGTCCGCCCGTTGCATATAGGAGCTCAATAAGCGCACGGTCTCTCAAGGTGACTAGAACTCCGTCTATTAGACTGCTATCGATGAGTGAACTCACTTCTGATACAGATAGCGCTTTCGGCAATCTTTTAGGAATTCGCGGTGGTTTGAAATCCTTTATGGGGTTAAGGATTCCCTCTTCCTTAGCTATGAACTCAAGAAAGTTGCGGATGGCTACAACAGCGCGCGAGATAGAACTCTCCCGCAGATCACTCTTTCGTAAATGTGCGACGTAAGCTTCAAGATCTGACATTGATATTTCTCTAGGATCGCTATGAAGCTCGAGAAACCGTGAGATATCTCGGTTATATGCACTAAGTGTGTTCTTACTTAAACCCTTCTCGACACCTAGGTGAGCGAGAAACTCTTGCTTAAGGTTCGACTTAACCATTTCTCGTGATTGCAGCAGCAATCAGGCCAATAAATAGTGGATGCGGGCGAGTTGGTCGAGAGAGAAATTCGGGGTGTGCCTGAGTTCCAACATAATAAGGATGGGTAGAAGTAGGGAGCTCAACAAATTCAACAAGATGAGCATCTGGTGAAAGTCCAGAAAACCTTAACCCGGTTGAGGCAATGCGATCGCGATATCTGTTATTTACTTCATAACGGTGTCGATGACGTTCATTAATTTGTGTTGCTCCGTAAATTTTGGCGACGATAGAATCTGCGTCCAAGACTGCCGGATAGAGTCCAAGTCTCATAGTGCCGCCCATATCACCGCGCCCAGCAACAATGTCCTCCTGGCTAGCCATTGTTGAAATAACTGGATCAGGTGTCTCTGGATCGAATTCTGCAGAACTAGCATCCGGTAATCCTGCAAGATTCCTTGCAACTTCAATCACCATACATTGCAGACCAAGACAGAGCCCTAGCGTCGGAATTTTATTCTCTCGCGCAAAACGCAGGGCTCCAAGTTTGCCTTCAATTCCACGGATACCGAAACCACCCGGGACGCAAATGGCGTCAACATCGGAAAGATGATTCTTTGCACCTTCTGGCGTTGCGCATTCATCACTAGCAATCCATTTGATATTTACTCTAGCGTTATTGGCAAAGCCACCAGCACGCAAAGCTTCAGTAACCGAAAGATATGCATCAGGCAGATCGACATACTTGCCTACCAATCCGACCGTTACTTGATGTTTTGGATGGTGGACTTTTTCAAGTAGCTCATCCCAATCCCCCCAATCAACATCAACTTGAGGCAAGCCAAGGCGACGCACAATATAACTATCTAAACCTTCAGAATGAATCACTTTTGGAATGTCGTAAATCGATGGCGCATCTACTGCCGCAACAACGGCTTCAATATCAACATCGCACATGGAGGATATTTTTCGTTTGATTGCATCTGGAATAGGACGATCCGAGCGAATAACAACGCCATCTGGCGCGATACCAATTGAGCGAAGAGCAGCTACTGAGTGTTGAGTCGGTTTGGTTTTTAACTCACCACTGGGACCAATGTATGGAACTAGGGATACATGGAGATAGAAAACATTATCTCGACCAACGTCCTGGCGAATTTGGCGTGCTGCTTCAAGAAAAGGCAGGGACTCGATGTCGCCTACTGTTCCTCCAATTTCAGTGATGACCACATCCACATCTGGTGAAGCCATTGCTCTAATGCGGTCTTTAATTTCATTAGTTATGTGGGGAATAACTTGAACGGTGTCGCCTAGATATTCACCTCGACGTTCCTTGTTAATGACATTTTGATAAACTTGCCCCGTAGTAACGTTGGCAAACCCAACAAGATTCGTATCTAGGAATCGTTCGTAATGGCCGATGTCTAAATCCGTTTCAGCGCCATCATCGGTTACAAAAACTTCACCGTGCTGAAAAGGATTCATGGTCCCTGGGTCTACATTGTTATAAGGATCGAGTTTTTGCATGGTAACTCGGTTACCGCGAGCACGTAATAGTCTTCCGAGACTGGATGCTGTAAGACCTTTGCCTAAACTTGAGGCTACTCCGCCAGTAACGAAAATATGTTTAGTGACGTGATTTCCATGATTACTGCTCATGGGGGTCTAACTTATCAGGTTTTCTTTCACCATCTGGAGCAACTCTTCTGCGTGTTTCTGGGCGGTTTGCGAGTCTTCTTGTCCGGAAAGCATTCGCGCTATCTCGCGTAGTCTCTCCTCGGCACTTAACGCGGTTACCGAGCTTTCTGTGATGGAACCTGCTTGGTCCTTTTTCACCACTAGATGATTATCAGCCCACACTGCAACTTGGGGTAAATGAGTTACTACTATCACTTGAGAAGTTTGCGCAAGTAAGGCCAATCGTCTGCCAACTTCGACCGCAGCCTTCCCACCGACGCCTGCATCTACCTCATCGAAAACATACGTTCCAACAGGACTCTTTTTAGCAATCACTACTTCTATTGCCAACATCAAACGCGACATCTCTCCGCCCGAAGCAATCTTAGAGAGAGGCATTAACTTGGATCCAGCGTGAGGAGAGAACTGAAAGATAATTTCATCAGCACCACTAGGAGTATATGACGCAACTTTGTCATAGTCTCCTGAAGTTACTTCTACACTTACTTCAGCGTTGGGCATAGAGAGCGCACTTAACTCTGCAGTTATTAACTTCCCAATCTTCTTCGCCGAGGTTGATCGAGCATCATGAAGTTTTTTGGCTGCAATGCTCATTGCCTGAAAAGCACTCTTCAATTCAATTTGTAGTTGCGCAACTCGTTCGGCGCCGCCAGAGAGATCGGCAATTCGAATTTCCGCATCAGCATATTCTTCAATGAGTTTTTCGAAAGCTAAGACTCTGTCACTGCCTTTTCCATACCTTTTAATCAAACTATTGATAGCTTGCTTACGCTGTTGTAGAAACTCAAATCTTTGGGGGTCTGCTTCCAAATTCGAAAGGTAGCTGACTAAATCTCTAGCTACTTCCTCCAAGCCGTAAAGCGCCTCACTGTACTTATCGATCAATGAATCGAGCTGCGTATCTTTGCCCGATAAATGATCTAGTGACTTTTTTGCAAGCGAGACGTTGCTGAGAGCTCCAGAGTCATCATTTTCTAGAATATTCAATGCCTGGCTGAGCTCAACATGAATGTCCTCAACGCTTCCAAGGCGATTTATTTCATTCTCAATAGAATCGATCTCACCTGAAATTGGCATTACTGCAGAAAAATCTCTGACAAACTCTTTCAATATCTCAACTTGCTTATCGGCGGTTGACGATTCCTTGAGGAGAGCGGCGATTCGATTAGAAAGGTCTAGGTATTCGACATATTTCTCTGAATATTCCAACATCTCATTTTCGACGCCACCAAAACTATCAAGCAAATCGCGTTGCACCGTTGGTTTACCGAGCCGAATAGAGCTTGATTGAGCATGAATTTCTATCAACTCCGAGGAGATGTCATGCACCTTACTTGTCGTTGAAAGCGTTCCACCTAAAGTGATTCTCGATTTTCCTTCATTGGTCACCGATCGTGCGATAACCAACACTTCACCATCAACATCTCCCCCGGCATCAGTCACGCGCGATGCAATAACTGGATTCACGGTGAATTGAGCTGAAACAGTGGAGCGTTCAGCAGTTGTACGAACAAAGTCTGAATCCGCTTTGCTTCCTGTTATCAATCCCAGGGCTGTGAGAACCATGGTCTTGCCTGCGCCTGTCTCTCCGGTGATAGCAGTAAAACCTGGCGAGAAAGAGATGCTTGCATTATCAATGACGCCCAAGCCCTTGATGACAATTTCATCTAGGGACGATTGGGTATTTTTACTTCTCCCCACGCCAACCTTCAACGGGTAACTTGAATTTTGCAACGAGTCGATCGGTAAAGGGTGAATCTTCTATGTGGGCTAGAGAGACGGTGTTTGGATCGCGAGTAATAATGATTCGATCTCCAGCCTTCAAATCAGTCCTTCTAAATCCATCAGCCGAGAGCAAGGCATCATCGGATTCAACATCTATTGCAATCGTTGAATCTGGTGAGATGACCATCGGCCTGGAAAACAGCGCGTGAGCGGCAATCGGCAATAACACTAGCGCTGGAACTTCGGGCCATACAACTGGACCGCCGGCGGAGAAAGCATATGCAGTAGAACCTGTAGGAGTGGAACAAATTACGCCATCACAGCCCCAACGAGAAAGCGGGCGACCATCGACTTGAACAAAGAGTTGAATCATTGCTCCGGGCAGACCTTCGATGACAACTTCATTGAGCGCCCAACCCGATGAGAGTTCGGTTCCGGCACGAATAATCGAAAAGTGAACCACCAGGCGTGGCTCGGATTTATAGTTTTTCTTTTGAATAGCTATAAGAACTGATTCAACAGTTGGTTTTTGAATTTCGGCCATGAAACCAACACTTCCCAAGTTGACTCCAAGAATCGGGATGTTTGTATTTCTGCAAAGCTGCGCTGCGCGCAAAATTGTTCCGTCTCCTCCTAAAACGATTGCTATTTCGGCGCCCTCTGCATCGTCTGTCGAGACGACATAACCAGATTTAACAAGTAGAGCCGATAAATCTTGAGCGTAGGCTTGCGCATCCTCGCGACTGGGATGCACGACCAGCAAAACTTTACCTGGTTGGTTAGTGCTCATCATTGTGGCCCCAATTCAATTGCTTTATCGAGAGCTTCATCTGAAATCTCTTCACTTCCGCGCTTCAACCACAAGAAATACTCAACATTTCCAGATGGCCCAGGTAGCGAACTAGCTACTACCCCTTTACATCCCAGTCCCATATCGTATGCGGAGTCGGCGACATCTTTAACAGCTGATTTCCTCAGAGCGGGATCGCGAACAACTCCACCTGCACCGAGCTTCTCACGGCCAACCTCAAACTGCGGCTTCACCATGACGAGAAAGTCAGCCGAGCTCTTTGAAACTGAAACAAGCGCTGGTAAGACAAGCGTCAAAGATATAAAGGAGAGATCGGCGACGACTAGATCAACAGGATCTCCAATTTGCTCAATTGTAAGATGGCGAACATTGGTGCGATCAAGAATTTTGACCCTTTCATCACTGCGTAACTCCCACGCCAATTGTCCGTAGCCCACATCAACCGCCACCACTTGCGCAACATCTCGTTTCAATAAAACATCCGTGAACCCACCGGTGGATGCGCCTGCGTCTAACGCTCGTTTACCAAACACTGATATTTCAGGAAAAGAATCTAAAGCTCCCGCTAATTTATGTCCGCCGCGAGAAACAAAATCATCGCGTTCGCCTTGCAAAGTAATCGACGTCTCTGCATCAACTTGAGTCGCTGGCTTAGAAGCAGGGATTCCCGTTACCAAAACGGTTCGTGCCTCTATGAGATCTGCGGCGTGATCTCTAGAGCGAGCAAGTCCTCTACGAACCAGCTCCGCATCTAATCGGGTCTTCACTCTATTTCTATAGACCTTCCACTTCAGAGAGTGCGGCTTCTAGCGCTCCATGAATTACTTCATATTCTGCGACGTGACTTTCCAAAGGTAGCTCTTGAATGCTCGAGATTCGTGCCTTGATTTCAACAATATCCATGGACCTAGATTATCCAAGTTATCCAATCAAATAAGTAAATGTGGGCTTAAAACCTTCAAGACTTTCGGATTCGGTGAGCTTCCACTTGCCAACGACTGGCAAGTCCGCTGGGGGCCTGCCAAAACCTTCGTCGTACCGAACCGGTGACTTCTATCCACTGATCCACTTTTAGTGACAATGCGCTCCTGCGAGCAGATGCACTCCACGCTGCGATATCAAGAGAATCGACTTCGCGTTTCATTCCACGAGAAGATAAGCGATCAACGACAACTCGAAATTCGACCACTACATCACCGCTTGGAAGCTCCTTCATCACGGCAGTTGAACTCACTCTTCCACACAGTAAAACCTCATTACGAGGGATCCTCACTTCATCAATTTCCGTACTTTTCTTTTTCAAACTCGTCCCCTTTTATTGGCCGCACTAGTTTTACTAGTTTCGCTAGTGGCACATCTTTGGCCAGATTCGAAATATAAAAGGAGATAGTGAAAAGAACTGTGGAGAAGTTATCCTGTTGATCTGTTTGCTGATCTTTTTCCTGATCTGTTTGATACAGGTGCAGAAATTAAAAAGGCCCCAACACATTCCAGTTTCACTTTCGTGAACCAGAGGCGTTGAGGCCTTTATAAATGAAGTCCGGCGGCGATCTACTCTCCCACAAGGTCCCCCTTGCAGTACCATCGACGCTGAGAGGCTTAGCTTCCGGGTTCGGAATGGGACCGGGCGTTTCCCTCTCGCTATGGCCGCCGAAACGCTTTCGAGTTTACGGCATTCATCGAGATATTTAGTTA
>CAIVOW010000105.1 GCA_903907665.1 uncultured Actinomycetes bacterium
CAAAAATAACTTTTCCGGTCTTTGGAGTGACCATACCGAGCGCAGTTTTTAACGTTGTAGATTTTCCGCAGGCGTTTCCGCCGAGCAAGCAGACCAGTTCGCCCTCATTTACTTGCAACGAGACCTGCTGCAAGATATGAATCGCCCCATAATAAGTATCGACGTTATCTAGAATAAGAAGTGGTGTTGTCATTTTCGGTCAGCCGATCCTTTTCCAAGATATGCCTCAATAACATCTGGATGTGTAGCGACACTATCAAAATCACCTTCTGCAATTTTGACTCCATGATCAAGGGCAACGACTCGATCACTAACTCCTTCTACGACATGCATATCATGTTCAATTACTAAAATAGTTAATTTTTTCTCAGCCCGCATTCTTCCAATAACTTCACTTATTTCTTGGGTATCCTTCGGATTCATTCCAGCAGCAGGTTCATCCAAAAGTAATACTTTTGGTTCTGTTGCTAAGGCTCGTGCTATTTCAAGTCGGCGCCTATTTGCATAAGAAAGTGAGTATGCAGGCTGGTCCCATCGATATCCAGTTAAGCGAGATCCGAAGAAATTCAATAACTCTTCTGCTCGCTGCCGTACTTCTTGCTCTTCCCGCTTAGAAGCAGGAGTCCCAAAAGCTGAAGCAAAAATATTTGAACGTGTGCGTGCATAAGTTGCGGCCATAACATTTTCGATAACCGACATATTGAGAAAAAGTCTGACATTTTGGAATGTACGCGCGATACCTAACTGATTTACGACTGCGGGATCCTTACCGGCAATACTCTGCCCATCAAGAGTAATTTCACCTGATGTTGGTGTGTAAATCCCCGTGACAATATTAAATAAAGTTGTTTTCCCCGCACCATTAGGTCCGATGACACTCACTATCTCTTCTTTATTTACAGTGAGGTCTAATTCGGCCAGCGACTTAAGCGCTCCAAATTCCATGGATACTTTCTTCAACTCCAACATTACAAAACCTCCACTCGTGCTTTGCCAAGGAAGCCTTGAGGTCTAACAATCATCAGAACTACCAACATTGCACCAATAATCAACTGACGCGTCGTGTTTGCATCCGCGACCAGGCGATCCTCCCAAAGGAAAATAGAAATGTATGCAATTAGCGGCAGGAGGAGTGGCTTAATTTTTTCGCGAGCGATTGAGTAGTACGCAACCAGGGCAACAAGTGCAACAAAGGCAATATTTCCCCAAACAATTCTGTTGCTTGGTAGGACTAACCAATAGCGCAGGGCTTTGCTAACTGGAGCGATTGCCCAAATTTTTGATGGTGTAATTGCTAGCTGTGAGGCATTTAGTGCGAGTTTGACGATATAACCGATCACAACAACACTTACTATATTGAGTGCAAATCTCTTCCAGGTCTTTCCAATTACGCCGATAGTAAGAACTAATACTGTAATAAATAGCATTTCGCTATAATTTTGTACTCTTAATATTTCTGGCAATACTGACATGACAAATGCGCCAATGATTGATCCCGGAATACTTCCGCTGCCTCCGAGAATGACGGCTGCATAAACTAAGGTTAAAAGTGGTACATCAAAGCCATTAATAAAGACTGCGCTTTGAATTCCTGCAAATATTGCTCCAGCAAAACCTGCAATAGCGGCGCCAACAATAAAAGCGAGAGTTTTCAAATTATTAACTTTTATTCCCATGGACTGGGAAGCTAATGGATCTTCGCGCACAGTTCGCCATGCTCGGCCTACACGCGTGCGATCAATCCGCGTCACTGCAATTAAAAGAAGGGTTAGAACGATAAGAAGTAGCCAGTAGTAATCTGTCGTAGATTTGAAAGGCTGCCCGAAGAATTTAAATGGATCTAGCCCCGGAATTCCATTTGAGCCACCTGTTATGTCTGTTGAATCAGTATGCCCTGGGAAGGTAATTGAATCCGAAGAGAGAATCAGTTGAATAAAAATTTGGCCAAAGAACAGAGTCACAATCGCCAGATAATCACCAAATAATCTACGAGATGGCAAACTTACGAGATAACCAAGAAAAGCGGTCGTAATGACGATTGCAGGAACTGATAAATATGTTGGCCAATGTTGATTAAGTTGGCTAGAGGATGTCAGAGCGTATGCGTAGGCACCAAATCCATAAAAAGCGACAAAGCCAAGATCAAGAAGTCCGGCAAATCCAAGAACTATATTGATTCCAATGGTCATCATTAAGAAGACCCCAAGGTTAGAGGCAATTCTTAGTAAATATTGGTTGTCAACAAAGAACCCAAAAGCTATTGCAGCGAGTAGAAGTGCTACGTAGCGAGTGCGATTAGAAACTTTCTCATTCAGGAAATCAAGAACACCTAGCGCACCGACTCTTCGTGCTAGTCGCTTATCGTGCTGGGCAACCCACTCATCGGTACCAATACCCAATTTCTTGGTCTGTGTATCAGCTTGACTCTGATTTTCGTTTTGTTGGCTCATGTTTATGCCTTCACAATTGCTTTCTTACCAAAGAGCCCATTTGGTCGCAATAGCATCACTGCAATCAGCAAGATAAATGTATAGAAATCTGAGAAGTTAGTGGATAGATAACCCTGGGTTAGCGACTCAACAACTCCAAGTAAGAGCCCACCAAACATGGCGCCTGGGATTGAGCCGATTCCTCCAATTACCGCTGCAGTAAATCCTTTTAAGCCAGGAACAAATCCCATTCCATTTGATACCCCGCGGAGTAATAGTCCATTCATAACTCCGGCAGCACCAGCGAGTGCCGCACCCACGAAAAATGTCCAACGGATAACACGGTCGATATCAATTCCCATCATGACGGCGGCATCTCGATCCACCGCAATGGCACGCATTGCACGCCCTAATTGGGTCTTGTTCACCCATCTAGAAAGTGCAAACATCAAAATCAGCGCTAATATCAAAACGGTCAGTCTTACTGAATCAATAGTGATGCTGCCTAGCGAGAAACCTAAAGTAGAGGGGATAAATGAGGAGGTGTCGTAAGTACGAATATTGGCTGAAAATAATAGTAAGGCTGCATTTTGCAACAAAATAGAGACACCGAGTGCGCTAATAAGTGGAGCAATTCTGCTGGATTTGCGCAGAGGTCGATATGCAAAGCGTTCGATAATGATTCCAAGTAGACCGGTACCGATCATAGAAACCGCAAACATTATAAAAATCATCACTGGGACTGGAACTTTTGAATGCAAGGGGCCGCCTAGCCCTATCTCTACAAAATAACCGAGAAAGGCACCCACCATATAGACATCACCGTGGGCGAAATTAAGAATTTGAAGTACGCCATATACGAGGGAGTAGCCAAGAGCTATGAGAGCGTAAACGCCCCCCAAGGTAAGCCCATTAACAAGCTGCTGCCCAAAATATCCCATGTCCACCCTTTAACTATTTACTAAC